>NZ_SAXU01000001.1:2004422-2304422 GCF_008016455.1 Brachyspira aalborgi
TTCTCATCTCATCTCATCTCATCTCATCTCATCTCATCTCATTTAACTTTATTTTAAAAAATTTTTCTTTGCAACAATTATATAATACGCTTTCTTTTGGCGTTTTACTCAAAAATTTATTATATAAATATTCTATAAAATTTTATTATATTAACTCATTCGTAAGGAGTAAAAAATGACTGAAAAAACTATAAACAATATTGTATGGTGGATACCATTTAGAAAATTAAGAGATAGCGTTAGAGAAGTTTTATATTCAATAAAAGATATTCAATATCATGTAGAAAATATTGATAGCGATAATACATTAAAAGATATTCGTAAAGTTATAACAAAAAAATATTCTAATGAAAACTATTTATATTCATGTAAATTAGGCGGAATAGATTTTAAATTTTATGATTTTATATTTTCAACGGCTGTTAACTGTATTTGTAATGAAATAGATGACTATAATTTTGATTCTATAGATTTTAAAGATGGCGATGTAGTTATAGATATAGGCGGAAATATTGGAATGGTTTCTATATATCTTGCTAAAAAATATCCTTTTCTAAAAATATACGCGTTTGAACCCGTTAAACAAAATTACGAAAATTTTCTAAAGAATATAGAATTAAATAATATAAATGAAGATATAATAAAAGTTTTTAATTTGGCTATAACAAAAGATAGAAGAGATGTAATTTTAACTTCGCCTTTTAATAATAGCGGAGCAAGTAATATATATAATAACTTTCGTGGCAGCGGTAATATAATTTCAAATAATGATATAAGTATAAAATCTATAACCTTTGACGATATATTTGCCAATAATAATATTTCAAAATGCAAATTATTAAAAATAGATTGCGAAGGAGCAGAATACGAAATTCTATATAGCGCTAATGTAGAAAATCTAAAAAATTGCGAATATATGCGCGGCGAATTTCATAAATTCTATGGAGAAAATTCCAAGAGAGAAGATTTATATAATTATTGTAGCAAATATATAAAGAATATTGATGTAATGTATAACTCGGATAATTAATATTTAAATATTATCGCTTTTAATTTTCTAATAGTAAAAATAAGATTAATAAAGAATTAAAATTTAGATATAATCCACATTACAAAAGATAAAACAATGCTCGCTATTATGCATGTGACTATTGGAAAGGCGAAAGTAAAATTTTCTTTTTTAATTACAATATCGCCTGGAAATTTTCCAAAAGGAATTTTTATATTTAAAAGCATCAATACGCCTACAATAACTACGATTATTCCAACCGCTATCAATAATTTTGCAAAATAATTATTCATAAATTATTCGGACATCCTTTTATTTAATTTTTCAATATCTTTGTCATGCCCCGCGATTACTAAAATATCGCCTTCAATTAAAGATTCGTCAGGGTCGGGAGTGCAATCAACCGTTATTTTTTTCTCTCCTAAAATGCTTATAGCTTCTTTTTTAATTGCCACGACATTTATTTTATATTTTTTTCTTAAATCCAATTCTTTTAAATTTTTTCCCGAAAGCCCCGAATGAACGGGAAATTCTACGATTGAATGATATTCTGTTAAATCGTATAAAAGTAAAGAGTCGCCAACTTCAAGCTGTTCGGCTATATGAATTCCCATTGATTCTTCAGGGCTAACCAAATGAGTGACTCCAATCATACTTAATATCGCTTTATGTTTTTCGTCAGAATATCGAGCGATTATATTTTTTACATTTAATTCTTTTAATATAAGAGAAGTCAAAATGCTTGTCATCATATCTTCGCCAATAGTAACTATAACAGCGTCAAATTTATTTATCTCTATAGATTCCAAAGCTTCTTTTTGAGTGGAATCCAATCTTATAGCTTGAGTGACATTATTTTTTATAGCTTCAATTTCGTTAATATCGCTATCTATCGCCAAAACTTCAACGGAAGGTTTGCCCATAAGTCTATTTATTAAAGCTTTACCTAATGTGCCAACTCCTATAACGGCATATTGCAACATAAAAACCTCTAAAAAATTAAAATTACCGATTAATTATTATTTAATTATAGTTTAATATAAAAAATTGTCAAAAAGTTTTTATAATTATAAAATAATATTTATACATAAAAACTCAAATAAATATAAGTTTAAAGCAAATTGATTTTTTACCGATTTATTTTATAATATTATTGATTATTAAAAAGATAAAAAATTAATAAAAAACGCTTGATTTAAGTATTGACTTTTTTTATTATTGTGTTAATATATTTAAATCGTTTCAGAAAACGAGGGCGATTAGCTCAGCTGGGAGAGCGGGTGCCTTACAAGCACTAGGTCGGCGGTTCAATCCCGTCATCGCCCAAAGTCTTTTAGATTTGAATTTTAAAGTTTTGTATGGCTATTTTAAAATATATTTTAATAATTATAGCGATTCTTTTAGTATTTGCTTTTTTAAGTTTTATAATAAAATTCACTTCAAAGAGGTTAACAATATTCGCTTCGGTAATTGCAATAACAATTTTATCTATATTATCAATCTTAATAGTATATATGAATTATACGGTTAATATTTCTTCAAAAATAAAAGTATCGGCAAAAGAAAAAGAATTAAAAGAAGAGAAAAAAAGAATAAGAAATAATATTATAATTCGTCCTGGAGCTGTAGAATTAATTTCTTTGCATTTAAGTTATTCAAATAGAATTTCCGTTCCTATAATAAAAAATAGAGAATTGGGTTTTTATTTAGATAATACTTGGTTTAATTGGGCGGATGGAAAATTATTAAAAGACGAAGATATGCCAAATAGAGACGAATATATCAATTTCGGATTTTATTCCTATTCTTTAGACGGACTTCCAAAATTGCCCGAAGCAAGCGAAGAGATGACGAGAGAGTTTGAAGATTCATTTAAAAGAAGAATTAATAGCAGAAGAACTATTAACGATGAATTTTTAAATACTTTATACGATGGAAACACTTCAAGAAATATATTTAATAATATTATGACTATGAGCGTATTGGGTTATAGAACGCAGGTTCATGAATTTATTCAAAAACCTTTATCAAATGCAAATGCCGAAGTATTCGCCGTAGCTCAAACCAACGAAGAAGTGAAAAAATTTTTATCGTCTTTAAAAACCGTAAGCGGTTATGTATGGAAAATGATTTCAAAAAGTTCAAGTAAAAGCTATCATAGTTATGGAGCGGCTTTTGACACTTTGCCAAGAAGAAATGGCGGAAAACAAATATATTGGGCTTGGACAAGAGTTAATAATAAAAATTGGTATGCAGTTCCTTATGAAGATAGATGGCATCCTCCCGAAGATGTTATTAAAATTTTTGAAAAGCATGGATTTATTTGGGGCGGAAAATGGAATAATTACGACACAATTCATTTTGAATATCGTCCTGAACTCATAATTTATAATAGAATTAAAGACGATGAAAATGCCATTTATGATTTGATAGAAAAATACGGTTTATATTAATATTTATATATATATATAGGACCTTCGTCATTTTTTAAAGCTTCGTTTGCGTCTATCTTGAAAGCCGAACTGCAATCTTGTATTGACTTTTCAAAATATTCGTTATCGTTCGTTTTCTTATATTTATTAAAATACAAAGAACTTCTATTATTCAAAGCGTAAACATTTCGATTATCTAATTTTATTATTTCCTCATAATCTTTTAATGCATTTTCAAATAATTCGTTATTTCCCGTTATATTATATTTTGCCAAATAAATAGTCGCTCTATTATTTAATAAAATAAAGTCGGAATTATTGCTTGAATAAATCATATTGTCAAATATTGTTAAAGCCGTATTATAATCGTAATCCGATTTATCTATTCCATATCTTGTAGAATACAAAACGGCTTTATTATTCAAAATATCTTTATTGTCGTAAATCGATATAGCCGATTCGTAATATTTATCAGCCTTTCTAAAATATAAACTCTTATTATTTTTGCTATACATTCTCGTATATAATATTCCCGCTCCATTTAAAGCCAAATAATTTTTTTCGTCTATGCTAAAAATATTTTCTAATATTTCCAAAGCTTTTTCATCGTTAGAATTTTTTATAGCGATTACCAAATCTCGATACATACTTTCTATTTCTTCAAGTTTTTTCTCTTCCTGTTTTTTTAATATGCTAGAATTAGTAGCGACTAAATTTTTATTTTCTCTTTCTCTCTTTTTATTATTTTCTTCTATAATTTCATTTTTATTTATATCGTTATCTATAGGAGCGTCATTTGAAATAGATGCGGGATTAGTATTTAAACTATTATTCGTATAATTTAGAAATAATATTAAAGCGAACATTAAAATTAAGAGAAATAAAGCGACATAAGTGACTCTCAATAAACTATTTCCAATTAATCTGTTTATGGAAAATTTAAGCGTGCTGAAATTCGGATTTATTCCTAGTCTAATTTGCTCTTTTGCCAAATTTGTAATCTCTTCGGCTTTTTCGTTATTTTTTAATTGTTCTCCAAAATACAAAGAAATCATTTCCAAATATTTGCCTTCAATATTTGAAGATAGAGAATTTGTAAAAGAGTTAAGTTCTTTAGTTATATTATTATTTAAATTTATGCTATAGAGATTGCATATTACTAAAAATATAAGCATTATTACTGGGAACAATATAAGTATGGCGAAATTGATTTTCTTTACATTTGCGCTTTTCATTTATTTATACCTATTTAGTGATATTATAAAATAAATATAAAAATAATCAATTAATTATCGGAATAAAATTTTATATAAATTATCGTATATTTATAATAATTTGAATTCGCGTCTGAGAGGACTCGAACCTCCAACCGTCGGAACCGAAGTCCGATGCTCTATCCAATTGAGCCACAGACGCAATTTATAATTTTTATAAAAGAATATTTAAGATAATGGGCGAAAGACGGGACTTGAACCCGCGGCATCCAGATCCACAATCTGGCGCTCTAACCAACTGAGCTACATTCGCCATATATTAAACCGAAGAAAATAACTCGCGCCAGACAGGAATCGAACCTGTAACCCACAGCTTAGAAGGCTGTTGCTCTATCCAATTGAGCTACTAGCGCATTCGGGATGGTGAGACTCGAACTCACAACCCCCTGCTCCCAAAGCAGGTACGCTAACCAATTACGCTACATCCCGTTAAAGTTATTCTATATTATAATATTAATTATATTTTTTGTCAATATAATCTATTTCATTATTTTCCCCAAACGCCGCCAAATTTAAAACTCATTCCCAAATAAAAATCGTTATCAACGGTATAATGTTTTCCGCCTTTATCGTTATAAGATATTACGCCGACTTGACGCCTATCTTCTAATTCGTAATATTGACAATTATTTTTATAAACAGGGTCGTAAGTAAAAGTATCGGAAAGCATTATTTTAAAATCGTCCGTTATATTAAAAGTAATTTTCAAAAAAGCTCTGTATTTTAATTGATAAATATCTTCAGAATTTGAATATATATTATTATCATGAATTCCAAAATGCGCTGTTATGTCGAATTTCCATAATCTGCGAACTTCAAAAAATATAAATCCGCTCATTGCATAAAAAGGTTTTTTAGCTGCAAATGTTTGAATTGAAAAATCCGTATAATATCCGCTATTATAATGATGTTCGTTTGAGTTTGAACTAGAAGGCGAGTATTGATTATTTGCTCTTATTCCATGCCTAAACCAAAATCCTTCAATTCCAATAGTAAATCTTCCATTTTTGCCGTTTCTAAAATATAAAAAAGCGTTAATGCTATCGCCGTATTCTTTTATCGGTATCGAACCTAATTCGCTTACTATTCCCGCTACTCCCGTATTGATATAATCATTGCTATAAGAAATTTTTGCCATTAAACCTTTTGAAGAGTTTGCATCGAGTCCTTCTTCGCCGTTAACCATTCCAACTCCAATAAACACTCCGTAAAAACTTGATTCTAACATTATTCCCGTATCGTATCTTGGAATAAATTGAGTGTCGTATCCTATAGGCAAATCTCTTGGTCCCGAAAGAACTGTAGCCTTATTAGCGCTTACCGTATGATAATAAAATAAAGTTGGAAAATAAGAAGTCATAGGAATATTTTTAGTATATGATTCCAAAACTCCGACTCTTATTCCCACATACTTAAAATTTACGAATAAATTTAATTTTGTGAAGTCGAATAGGGGGGGGGACATATCTTTGTAAAATCTCGCTTTATGCGATAAAGGTTCGTAAAATCTTGATTTAATATCCGCACCGATTGATGCGTATTTATATTCTTTGATATAACTTAAATCTCCATAAAGCAAAACTCCTAAAGTATCTTCGTTTCCCGTTTGTTCTATTAAATCGCTCATTCTTCCGTAAGCTACTAATTCTAAAGACGCGCTTAAAACTCCGTATTTTCCCGAGTTTGTATTATTATTCGTATTTATTTCATTTGTATTTTGAGAGAATAAAGAAAAGCTTAATATTAAAAATATAGCTATAAAATATTTTATCATAATTATTCCTTGAAATATATAAATTATAATAAAGATATATTTTAAAAAAGAATTTGTCAAATAATCTTAAAATATAAAATTGTAAAAGTATTGACAAATAATAAAATTAAATTTATAGTTTAATTATTCTGCCTCATACGCGAATAGACGACATTTTTGCGCCAGTATAAATTAACGCGTTAGGGATACAGAGCGAAATATTAATGATAGGCTCGCCGCTTGCGGTTTTGAGAAATCAAGGTCATGTTTCAGAGTAGCCCACCTGACAAAATAGTCAGGCGCATTTATGTCTTATACGATGAGGCGGATTTTTTATTAATTAAATATTACCACATTCTTTCCACTTTAGAAATTCCTATGATATCAAAACATATTCCTAAAATTTTTTTTACCGCTTTTACTAAAGTTAATCTTTCTTGCCTAATCGATTCGTTTTCTTCTAAAACTATATTATCGTAATAAAATTTATGCAATGCGCTTGCAATTTCGTAAGTATAATTAAGCAAAGCGTAAACTTCCAAAGATTTTGAAGATTCGTAAATTTCGTCTTTAAATCTTAAAATTATTTTTGCAAGTTTTAAAGAGCTTTCGTTTGAAATATTATTTATATCGAAAGATTTATTTTTATCATAGCTTAAATTTTTTTCTTCAAGTTTGAAAAATATATTGCAAATTCTCGCGTAAGCGTATTGAACATAATAAACGGGATTATCGTTGTCTTTCTTTTTTGCAAGTTCCAAATCAAAATCAAGCGAACTCGAATAAGAACGCATAAGTAAAAAATATCTTGTAGAATCTACTCCAATCTCGTCAATAACCTCTTCTAAACTTATCATATCTCCCGTTCTCTTGCTCATTCTTATAAGCTCATTTCCTCTATATAATCTAACCATTTGTCCCAATATTACTTTTAAAGTCGCCGTATCGCCCGAAACCGCCCGAACCGCCGCCGTAATTCTCGGAACATATCCATGATGGTCAGCGCCCAAAATGTCTATTAAATATTTATAACCTCTGTCGATTTTATTTTTATGATATGCAATATCGGGAGCAAAGTAAGTGTATAATCCGTTGCTTTTTTTAATTACTCTGTCTTTATCGTCTCCGAATTTTACGCTTCTAAACCAAACCGCGTTATCTTCTTCAAATAAAAGTCCTTCTTTTTCTAAAAAGTCAATAGTTTTTTCAAGCTCTCCATTTTCTCTTATTTTTGATTCCAATGCATAGTTATCCATTTCTACGCCGAATCTTTTCAAAAGTTTTTTCTGACTTTCTAAAATTATATCTTTAGGAATTCCATTTTGTTTTGCAATATCTTTTATATAATCGCCATGATAACCGTCTTCTGGTATCTCTTTGCCTTCCTTAACCGCTTGAACGCTTTGATTTAATTTCGCTATCTGCTCGCCTGCATCATTAACATAAAATTCTTGATAAACTTCATGCCCTACGAATTTAAGCATATTTGATAACGCGCTTCCAATCGCCGCCCATCTTCCATGCCCGATATGAAGAGGACCAGTCGGATTTGCGCTTATATATTCTATTAGAATTTTCTTTTTTTCATTTTCGTTAATAATATTTTTTCCGTAATTTTCGTATTTCAATAAATCGTTAATTTTTTCGTTTATAAATTCTTTCGACAAAGTCATATTTATAAAACCTGGTTTTGCAACTTCGATTTTATCGAAATATTTATTATTTTCTATATTTTTTATTATTCCATCCGCGATTTCCATTGGATTTTTCTTTAATATTTTTGCAAGTCTCATTCCTATAGGGCTTGCATAATCGCCGAATTTATCGTCAGCCGAATAACCGATTTCTATATTATTATTTTCAATATTGATATTTAAATTTTTTAAATAATTATCAAGCGATTTTTCAATTATATTTGAAATAAATTTTTTTAGCATATTTTCTCCGAAAAGCATGAGTTTATAAAAAATATCATAAAAATCTATACTATATTAAAGTTTAAAGTTATGCAAGTATATTTTTTAATTAAAATTCTAAAATCTTTATATTGACTTTATTCAATTTGTATAGTAAGGTAATATTATAACAAACTATTTACTTTGGAGGTATATATGCCAAGTTTTGCAAATCCTTTTAACGCTAATGTTCAAAGAAAGGTGAGTAAGGAAGAGTTGATTCAGGCTATAAGATTAGATATAGCGGGAGAGTTGGAAGCGATTTATTTATATGACGCTCATGTTATGGCTACGGACGATGCCGTTGCAAAAGCGGTTTTAAGTGATATAAGAGACGAAGAAAAAGCGCATGTTGGAGAGTTAATGGCTCTTTTGAGACATTTGGACCCTAAAGAAGCGGAACATTTTGAATCGGGAGAATTGGAAGTTAAAGAATTAATGGAAGAGCTTGGAATAAAAGAACCTGAATTATCGGGACTTACTGTTGGAAGCTTAAAAAATAAATAAGGAGGCATTTATGGATTATTTGGCAAGAGAAAGTTCGCCTTTTGAAAATGATTTTTGGAGAAATATTGATAAAACCGTTATAGAAACGGCAAGCAGAACTTTAATCGGAAGAAGATTTTTAAATATTTACGGACCTTTAGGCTCGGGAACTATAAGCGTTCAATACGATAAAAATAATAGAGAAGAAGTATTTGAAAACGGAATAGTTAAAACTTCGGGCAGAAAATCTGTAGAACTTCCGCAATTATACGAGGATTTTACTCTTTTATGGAGAGATATTGAAAATAATGAAAAAAATAAATTGCCTTTAGATTTATCGGTAGTATCTTCCGCCGCTCAAAATTTGGCAAATATAGAAGACAATCTAATATTTTACGGAAACGAATTTTTAAGCGTTGAAGGAATATTAAACGCTAAAGGAAGTCAAAAATTAAAATTAAGCGATTGGGGAGTTGGAGAAAATCCTTATAAAGATATAGTTAAAGCTATTAATATGATTACAGAAAAAGGTATTGTAGGAAAAATAACCTTATGTTTAAACAGAGGTTTATATTTCGATTTGCAAAGAATTCAGCAAGGAACGGGAATGACGGAAGCTCAAAGAATTTCAAGTATGATTGGAAATTTATTCAATGTTTCGGTTATTAAAGATAAAAAAGCCGCCGTAATTTGCGCCGAATCTCAATATATAGATTTAGCTATCGGAATAGATATGGCAACGGCTTATTTGGAACAGAAAGATTTAAATCATAGCTTTAGAATAATGGAAACAGTTTTACCAAGAATAAAAGAGCCTAACGCTATAGTCGTTTTGGAATAAAATAAATTAGACTATAAATTTTTTAATTGAACAGAAAGCCCAAATTAATTAACGCTAAATTATATTGTATAATTAAACTATCAATTAAGCGTATTTTTTATTTGGGCTTTTGTTTTGCAGTTAAATATATTCTTTAATTAAGACATTTCTATTTTTTATATTGATATTATATTTATTGCATATATAATAACGGCATGAAAAATAGTAAAGTAATATTTCCTGGAACTTTCGACCCTTTTTCTTTAGGGCATTTGGATGTGCTTTATCGTTTGGCAAATATTTTTGAAAAAGTTTATATTTCTATAGCGATTAATTTGGAAAAATCCCCGACTTTTACTTTGGAAGAGCGAAAAAAAATGATAGAAAAAGTCATTGGAAATAACGATTCTATAGAAATTGTCGCAATATCGGGACTTGTTACGGAATATATGAAGAATAATCAAATTAAAGTTTTGGCAAGAGGAATAAGAGATAGCGAAGATTTATATTATGAATTAAAAATGTCAAGAATGAATAAATTATTATATCCCGAAATGGATACGATATTTTTGAATACTTCAGAAAATTATACTCATATAAGTTCTTCTTTAATAAAAGAAATTCTTAAATTCAACGGTCCGATTGAAGGATTAGTTCCCGAAATTTTAATTGAAGATATAAAATCAAAATTTATAAAGAAATAAAATAATTATGAAAAATTTTTATTTAGAAAATTACGGTTGTCAAATGAATAAAGCCGATTCTAACAGTTTAATTAATTCTTTAATACAGGAAGGATTTATTCAAACTGAAAATTATGAGAATGCAGATAATATTATAATAAATACTTGCAGCGTGAGAGCGCATGCCGAAGAGAGAGTTTTTTCAAGAGTTAAACTTTTCAACTCTCATAGAAAAAAAAATAAAAGAGAGATGAGATTAATAATTATGGGATGCATGGCTCAAACTTCAAGAGACACTTTAAAAAATCTTGGAGCGGATAAAATATTTGATGTTTATAACGAAATAAATATTTTAGATTATATGAAAGACGAAGAAGCGTTTATAAAAAAATTTAACGATAATTATATTTTTAATAAATCTTATGTCGATAAAGATAAACCGCATAAAGCGTTTTTACCGATATCGCATGGATGCAATAATTGGTGTTCCTATTGTATAGTTCCTCATACAAGAGGAAAAATGGTTAGCAGAAAATCAAGCGAAATAATAGAAGAGATTAAAAGATTGATAGAAGACGGAGCTAAAGAAATAACTTTACTTGGACAAAATGTCAACTCTTACGGATTAGATATAGAAAACGAAATTTCTTTTACAGATTTACTTTATTTAATCGATAAAACGGTTTTAGATAATAAAGTTTGGATTAGATTTTTAACTTCGCATCCAAAAGATTTTGATAAAGATTTAGCCGATGCAATATGGAATTTAAAAAGCGTAGGAAAACATATACATTTGCCTTTTCAAAGCGGTTCAAACAGAATATTAAAATTAATGAATAGAAAATATGAGAAAGAAGAATATATTAAAAAAATTTCGTATTTAAGAGAATATGCAAAAGACTTTCCAATTTCAACCGATATAATTGTAGGTTATGCTGACGAAACCGAAGAAGAATATAACGAAACTTTAGATTTATTAAAAGAGATTGGTTTTGAAGACGCTTATTTGTATAAATACTCCGAAAGAGAAGGCTCGATTGCTTTTAAGAAAAAAGTTAAATATGACGAAAAAATAGGCTCTGAAAGATTAACAAAATTAGTTAACTTTCAAAGAATTTTAGCTCAAGAATTATTGAATAAACAAGTCGGAAAAAAAGCGGAAATTATGATTGACGATATTGCAAAAGACAATATGCATTATCAATGCAGAAGCAAAGAAAACAGATTAATACTCGTGAAAAAAGAAAAAAAATTAAATATGGGCGATATTTATAACTGCGAAATAACCGAAATTAAAAATCATACTTTGATAGGGAAAATTATTTAATGTTTTTTGGAGAGATTAATTATATTTTTTTATACGCAATATTGCCAGCTCTTATAACGGTATTTATTTTATCAAGAAAAAAAGTAAATAAAGCGCTTTCAATATTTATAAAAAATTTTAATTTCAAAAAAGATAAAAATTATAAAAGAATATCTAATTTAAGAATATCGTCTATAATATTTTTAATTCTTGCTATAGGTTTTTTAATTTTCGCATTGATGCAGCCGAAATGGGGAATAATTGAAAAAAAAATAAAAACCGAAAGCTATATGATAACCATACTTTTAGATTTGTCGAAAAGCATGGACGCAAACGATATTTATCCTTCAAGATTGGGAAGAGCAAAACTTGAAATAGAAGATTTTATAAAAAGCGTAGATAATTTATCGGTAGCTTTAGTAGGTTTCGCGGGAACAAGTTTTATAGCGACTCCTTTCACGCAAGATATGGAAACATTTACTCATATACTTGATAATTTAAGTCCAAAATCTGTAGCTTTGCAAGGAACAAGAATAGCGGATGCATTGCAAACAGCAAAAAATACTTTTAATATAAACTCTATAAGCCAAAAATCTATAATTCTTATAACAGACGGAGAAGACCATGCGGGAAATTTTGAGACTACATTAAAAGAATTAAAAGATATGAATATAAGCGTATATACGGTTGGAATAGGCACAGAAGAAGGAGAGAGTATAGTTTCCGATTTGGGAGTTTCGGGAAGAACGGTTATTTCAAAGAGAGACGATGAAACTTTAAAATTGATAGCGGATTATACGGGAGGCAAAAGCTATATAAATACTTCGCTTAAAGAAGTTTTTAACGATATAAAAAATAATTCGGATTCTTTTACTTCTATTAGAAATAGCAAAAGTTATGAAGAGAGATTTCAAATTTTTATTTTTATTTCAATAATTTTATTAACAATTTCTATAATTTTAAATTTATTTACTCAAATAAGGATAAAGGCAAATAATTATGATTAAAAAATTTTTATTATTATTTTTATTTTTTACCGCTAATTTTTACGGTTTTTCTTTAAATGAAATGACGGCGAAAATCGATGTAGACAGAGCGAATAGATTATTCAAAAAAGGAAATTACGAAGACGCCATAACATTATACGAAAGAGCTTTAAGTAAAATTACAAACTCTACTCAAATATATTATAACATGGGAACTACTATGGTTTCTATAGGCGAAACTGACACGGCAATACAATTATTTGACATGGCAAAAAATAATTTTAACGATAAAACGAGCAAATCTATAAAAAATTCCGTTTATTATAATTCGGGAATCGCTAAAATTGAAAATGAAGATTATCAAGGCGCTATAAACGAATTGATTGAATCGCTTGTTAATAATCCGAAAGACGAAAACTCAAAAAGAGCGCTTGAATATGCGAAAAAGAAATTGGAAGAACAAAAAAATAATAGCGGTTCTAAAAGTCAAAACTCTCCCAATGAACAAGAAGGAGAAAGCGACAATAACGAAGGTTCTAATAATTCCGATAATAATCAAAACGATAACAAAGAAAATAATAATTCTGATAATTCAAACGAAAATGACAAAAACGAAAGCGGAGAAAATTCAAAATCGGATATCGACAGATTATTGGAATCTTTAAGGCAGTTTAGAAAAGACAAAAATAACGAAGAGCAATATTATGGCGGAGGCAGAATTGACAAAGATTGGTAAATTATTTTTTCTAATATTTTTATTAATTTTTTTAATATCTTTTAAATCTTCATTCGCTCAAACTACGATTACGGCAAAATTATCGGACGATAAAATCGGCGTTGGAGAAATATTTACTTTATCTGTGACTATAGACAACGGAGCTGGAAAAATTACGATTCCCGATATAGACGGACTTATGCTTCGAGGAACTTCAAAAAGCGTAAATATGATGTATTCTTCAGGAAGCTTAAAAACGATTCAAACTTACAGTTATAATTATGTGGCAATTAAAGAAGGATTTTATACGATTGATAAAATAAAGGTAAAGGCAAATAATAACACATATATTGCAAATCCCGTTTCAATAGAAGTGGTAAGCGATTCGGTTAGAAATTCAATTTTAAATAAACCCGAAGGAGATTCTTTTGAAAGATTTATGAATTATAGAGAAGATATTATAGTAAATAATACGATAAACAAAAAAGAATTTTATATATACGAGCCGATTTATATAGAACAAAAAGCTTATTCCCATGTTCCCGTTAATGTTATAGGAATATCGAAAATCCCCGACAGAAACGATTTTTTAGTTTATACGGATTCTTCAGAAAGAAATTCTTATACGGAGATAATAGACGGAAAAAGAGTAAATGTTATTCCTTTAAAAAAAGAAGTTTTATTTGCCGTTAAGCAAGGAGAAAAAAATGTATTAACGACTCCTTTCGTATTTGAAAAAAATAATATGTTTTACGATAGAATTCAATACGGAGAAGAAGAATTTGACATTAAAATTTTATCTCTTCCAAGCGCTAAAGATTATAAAAATTTTTCTGGAGCGGTTGGCGATTTTAAGTTTAATACAAAAATAAACAAGACAAATATTAATATAGGAGATGAAGTTTTAATTTCTATTGAAGTTATAGGCGAAGGAAATATATCTATTATAAATATGCCTAATTTAAATGACGATATAAAAAATTATTTTTCGGTTTATCAGCCAAAAATATTTGAAACGAATTGGTTTGAAAATAATAAAATGATTGGAAAAAAAACTAAAGAATATATTTTAGTCGCCACAAATAAAGGAAATTATACTATTGAAAATATAGATTTCTGTTATTTTTCGCCTAACGATAAAAGCTATACGAATATTTATGCAAAAAATATAAATCTCTTTATAGACGGAAATAAAAATTATAATAATTCTCAAGCTACTTTAAATATTGGAAACGATACTAAAAAAACGGAAATTATGCAGATAAGAAATAATATAATAAAAAAACAAAACGATAAAAATTTTAAATTATTAAATATCAATATAATTTATATTTATGTTTTATTAATGATTGCAATATCGATTATAATTTATAATTTTGAAAAGATAAAAAAATTAAAATTTTTAAATGGCAATAATAAAATATCGGATATGAACGAAATATTGGAATATTATAATAAAAAAAATAGAATAGAATATTGCAAAGCGATAAAAGAATTTCTTATAAAAAATATAAATAAAAAATTTAATATCGATTCAAATGCCGATATATATAAAGAACTTAAAAATAAAAATATAGACGAAGAGACGATTAAAAATATAAAAGATATAATAGATTCTTGCCAATTTGAATTATACTCGGGAAATTCGATTAATAAAAATGAAGATTATCATACAAAAGCGATTAATATATTAAAGGAAACGGATAAATTAAAGTGAAATATATAATAATATTTGTCTTTCAATTTTGCTTGTTATACGGAGAAATTGATTTTGATAAAATAAACTCGATATTTAACGATGCTAATAAATTATACGAAGAAGGCGATTATTTTGAAGCGAATAATTTATACAAAAATATTGTTTCTTCAAATATTATTTCAAAAGATTTGTATTATAATTTAGGCTTATCTTATGCAAAAATTGGAAGCAACGGATATGCGATTTTATGGTATGAAAGAGCTTTAAATATCTCGCCTTTCGATAAGGAAATAAAAAATAATATCGATTTGTTTAATACAAATTCTTTTTCTAATCCTTTTGAAAATAAATCGACTTTAATTATAATTTTTTATTTAACTTTATTTTTATTTATTTTATTTTTTACGATTTTAATAATTTTATTTATAAAGAAAAGAAAAATATATTATTTATTAATTATAATCTCAATTTTATTTATTCTGCCTGCAATAATAAGTTATAATATAATTAATTCAAATTATTTAATCGTAATCGAACGCTCTAATTTATACAAAGGCGAAAGCGAAAGAGCTGATATAATTTCAATAATTAACGAAGGCGAAAAATTTAGAATATTAAAAGAATATAGCAATTGGTATTATGTAAAAAACTCTTCTTTTTCAAAAGGTTGGATAAACAAATCGTTTGCAGAAAAAATATAAATTAAATATCCGTAAATAAACAAGCCGATTTATGATTATCGTTTATGTCTTTTAAAATTGGAGATTCAAGTTTGCATTCTTCTTTTGCGTATATGCATCTTGTATGAAATCTGCATCCTGAAGGAATATCCGAAGCGTTTGGAATTTCGCCTTTTATCGGAAGCTCTTTAATAACATTAACTATGCCAACTTCAATATTTGGAACGGCTTCAATTAAGGCTTTAGTATAAGGATGTTTCGGATTATCTATTATTTCGTCAGCGTTTCCTATTTCTATTATTTTTCCTAAATACATAACGGCTATTCTATCGGCAAAATATCTCGCCGTTGATAAATCATGCGTAATATAAATATAGCTTAAATTTCTTTTTTCTTGAAGCTCTTTCATCATATAAAGAATTTCGGCTCTTGTAGATAAATCTATCATTGAAACAGGTTCGTCCGCTACGACTAATTTCGGATTAAGTATCAAAGCTCTTGCCGTTGCTATTCTCTGCCTCTGTCCGCCCGAAAGCATATGAGGATAAACTTCCATAAAATCCGTATTTATTTTAACATCTTTCAAAGCGTTTATAATCGTTTCGTTATAAGTTTCTTCGTTTCCTTCAATTTTGTGAATATATAAAGGTTCTTTCAATATGTCTTTTATTTTAAATCTTGGATTCATTGAAGCGTAAGGGTCTTGAAAAATCATTTGAACTTTTTTTCTATAACTTTTTATCTCTTCGTTTTTGAAAGAATTGATATCCTCGTTTTCAAATAAAATTTTTCCTTCGGTTGGAGCGATTAGATTCATTATAAGTTTTCCGATAGTCGTTTTACCGCTTCCCGATTCGCCTATAATTGCGAGTATCTCTCCTCTCTTTACTTCAAAATCGATTCCATCAACCGCTTTTATTTCTTTATTCTTTTTCAAAAGCGTCTCTATTATATTGACTTTATTGTAAAAGTATTTTTTAACATTTTGCAGTTTTAATATTATTTGCTCATTCATAATATATATTTTATATTAAACTTGAAAAAATTAATATAAGCAATTTAAGAATTTTTAATAATGAGATTATATAAATAATTAATTTTATATTTTAAACTTTATGCATTAATATATTTTATTTAAAAAAATAAATCTCTATCTTTTTGTAGCCGATTTTAAATCTATTCCCAAAATAAATAAGAATATAAAACCTATTATTGTAATTGGAACTATTCCCATAATATGATAAACCAAAGCGTAAGGAGCGGCTACCGATTTGTCTACTCCTATTAATGAAAGCCCAAAAATTATTGCCCACTCGAAAGGTCCTATTCCCGAAGGAGCGGAAGGAATAGCAAAACCGAAACCGCCCGCAGCAAATATGAATAAAGCGATTATAGGAGAAGCCTTTATATCGAAAGCGGTTAAAAGAAATCCTATAGTAAATATTTGTCCGATTAAATATAATGCAGTGTATAAAAAAATTAAAAATATATGTTTAATGTCGCTTTTAATTCCTATTCCGTCTATAAAATTGCATGAAAATTCTATTAATTTAATCGATATTTTTTTAGGTAATACTCCGAATACTTTATTAAAAACTTTATGGGCGAAAGATTTATTAAAACTCAAAAATACTAAAATTATTATTCCGATAACCGAAATTACAAATAAAGAAATTGCCGCATATAAAACGGTGTCGGGCAAATTTGGTATAAATATAAGCGAAATTGAAAGTATAACGACTCCCGTTATTATGTCAAATAATCTTTCGGTTACAACGGACGCAAAAACTGCGGATTTACTAACTCCTTCTTTAGCGCCTAAAATATAAGCTCTAACGACTTCGCCAAGTTTTGCGGGTAAAATATTGCTTGCCATATAGCCGATATAAACGGATGCAATTATAGTTCTTTTTTTTATTGGCTCTTTTAACGGAATAAAACATTCCCATCTTAAAGCTCGAAATACTATTATAACAACGCTTAAAATTAAAGAAATTATAACATAAGGAATTTTAACATTTTTTATTATCTCTATAGATTCTTTTAAATCTATTCCTCTGAAAGCGAAATATAAACAAATAACGCTTATTATTATCCCTATTATAATTTGAATAATTGTTTTATAATTTTTTTTCATTTATCAATATTCCTTAATTATAAATCTTCAAACTATCTTACAAAATTTTTCATAAGAGCGATAAAATTTTCAAAATCGTTAAGCATTTCTCTTGCAATACCGACATTAAATTTTTCTAAATTAGACGCTTTAATGCCGTTTGAAATTTCTATTTTAGTTCCGTTAGCGCAATCTTCTATAACATTTTTCAATATCGTTGTTAAATCCAAAACCGAATTATAAACATTCAAAACTATTTTATTTCCTTCCGTATCTATTTTTTTTACCATATTTTCTATTAAATCTCTGTTAGCGTTTGCTTTATTTTTTGACACGAGCCAAGTTTTGAGTCTCTTAAAATTATCGGATTCGGGACTCAAAGTGGAATCAAACATTTGAATTTCCGTTTTAGAATCATTTAAAGTATAAAAAGCGTCCAAACCTTGAGAGCCTCTTTCTTTATGAACAAACTCGCATCCTAAAAACATATCGTTTAATTGCGCTTTATATTCCATATCAAATATTTCTGTAACGAAAGTTTTAATATATTGCAAAGGTTCAACGCATGTAAAAATTTCGCAGTCGTATTGTTCAAGCTGAGAATTTTTGTCTTCGTTAATATTAGGAAGTTTCATTATTTCAATTCCGCTGAAAGCTTTATTTCTTATGCTGGCAATTTTACTGCTCTTTATATCTTTAATTATGCTTTCCATATCGCTTTTTAAGTTTTTAGTAAAATCTGTAATATAATTTACAAATATATTAACATCCGAATAAGATACATGGCATTTATAAGTAAAATCTTTAAGAATAAAAATTATTATATCGCTTAATAAATTTGGAGTTTGCAAATATCTTAATCTTGTTAAAAACGCTCTCATATTTTTATCTGATATCGCGGGAATTCCAACATATTTGCAAAAAACATTTAAAGCCGACATAAGCTCTTTTTTTATCATTATGTTATTAACGGCATCGTCTAATTTTGATAAATCGTCAACCACTTGAGGATTAGAACAATTTTTAAATGTCGGATTTGAATTATAAACTCCGTCCACAAAAGAAGGACAGAAAGACCTTAAAAATAAAAAGAAATCGAATTTTGATATATTTGCAAAATCTTTAAGCAAATTAAAAGTTAAATTTATTTCCTTTCCGTTTTCGCCGCTCAAGTAATTTTTGAATTTAACAAAATTTTCTTTAGTCTTTGAAAAAACATTATTAGGATTTTCTCCCGCTTTAATTCTCTCAAGCATATATTCTTTATTTAAAGTGGAATATATTTCTTTAATATCTTTAGTAAAAGAAACTTCTATTAAATAATACGAAAACTGTTTTCCGTCTTTAACTATAAACTCGTCTCTTAAAGAATTTAATAAAGGTCCAACGACTTTATACATTTCAAATATAAACTTTGCGCAATTTGCCGTTATTGCTTTATTCTTTATATCTACAAAACGATATTTTTGAGCGGATATTTTTTTTGCATATTCTTGAACTCTCATTTTTTCCACTAATTCTGGAGTTCTGATATTTAATAAATTGTATCTAATATAATCAAATAAATTCACGGATATTCCTCTTAACCTATTTTTATATTAAGATATATAATATACTAAATTTTATAATATTTAAAGCGTTTATTTTATAAAAATATTTGTTATTATACTTGACTTTAATATAAATTCAGTATAATATTTTTTTATAAAATATTAAGGTTCATTTTTATGTATAAATTAAATATAACTATTTCTTTTATAATTTTATTTAGAAATTATAAAGTTCCTCATATTCTTTAATCTTCGTAGACCGTGCGTCTACATGACAATTAATAAAATTCTATAAAAAATAAATAAAAAAATTAAAAAACTAAATAAAGGATATTAAAATGAATAAAAAAACAATATTTTGCATATTTTCTATAATTATATTTTCAATAAGCATATTTATAATTTCATGCTCAAATAAAGACAAAGAAGAAGGTTTATTAATAAATATAGGACCAGAGCCGAAAACTTTAGACCCAACTTATACAGAAACTTACGATAGTTCCGCATATATAGCTCATACATTTGAAGGTTTAACTTCGAGAGACAAAGACGATAAACTAATCGAAGGCGTGGCAGAAAGTTGGGAGATAAGCGCCGATTATATAACATATACTTTTCATTTGAGAACCAACGCAAAATGGGCAGACGGTAAAATTGTAACTGCAAACGATTTTGTATACGCGTGGAGAAGAGCGGTTGACCCTAAAGTCGCAAGTTCGGCTAGTTATCAACTTAATCCCGTAAAAAATGCGGATAAAATAATTAACGGCGAACTTCCAATTGAAGATTTGGGAATAAAAGCGTTGGACGATTTCACTTTGGAGGTAAAACTTGAAAGCCCGACTACTTATTTTTTAGATTTGCTCGCTACTACAATTTATAGTCCTTTAAGAAGAGATCTAATAGAAAAATATGGAGATATTTGGACACAAGAAGAATATATAGGAAACGGACCGTTTTTTGTTTCAAGTCATATAAACGATGATAAAATAATTATGGAAAAAAATACAAATTATTGGAACGCGGAAAATATAATTCCTAATAAAATAACTTTCGTCTTATTGGATAATCCGAATACTATAATATCTTCTATAGAAAACGGAAATTTATATTTTGGTAGTAATCCGCCATTACAAGATATACCAAAATTAAAGAGAGAAGGATATGTTGATTATGTTCCTCTTCTTGCCATTTATTTTTTATCGGTAAATACGACAAACGAAACTTTAAAAGATAAAAGGGTTAGAAAAGCGCTTTCTTTAGCGATAGATAGAAACTATATAACAGAAAATGTAACTAAAGGAGGAGAAATTCCCGCAGCGGCATTAGTTCCGTATTCAGTATTTGATATTGAAGGTTCTTTTAGAGACAAAGGCGGAGATTATTTCAGCCTTAAAGAAGAAGATTATAAAAAGAATATAGAAGAGGCGAAAAGACTTTTGGAAGAAGCTGGCTATCCAAACGGTAAAAATTTTCCCGTTATAGAATATAGCGTAGAATCTCAAAGTTCTTTAAATATATTTGAAGCCGTTCAAAATATGTGGAAAGAAAATCTTAATATAGACGCTAAAGTAAATCAGCTTGAATGGGGAGTATTTATGAATACTACAAGAGGAGATAAAAATTTTCAAATAGCTCGTTCAGGCTGGATGGGAGATTATAACGACCCAATGACTTTTTTGGATACTTTTTTAAGCTATAGTCCACAAAATACGGGAAGCTATTATAATAAGGAATACGAGGATTTGGTAAAATCGGCATTAACCAACGGAGATAAAATTTCAAGAATGAAAACTCTTCATAAAGCGGAAGATATTTTAATGGAAGATATGCCTTTTATTCCTATTTATTTTTATAATAGAGTTATACTCGTTCGTCCAGAATTAAAAGATATTATGATAAGTTCTACAATACCGCCAAGATTCTTTTATTCTTATGTGGAAAAATAAATTAAATATAAAAAATTAAAACAAAAGGAGAATAAAAATGAAAGTATTTAAAATTTTAGTTTGCATGATAGCGATTATATTAATATCATGCGGTAAATCTGAAAATAAAAGTGATATAAAAAATATTATCAAAGTAGGAACTCCAGCAAAACATAAACTATTTAGTCAAATAAATAATAATGGGGAAATAGAAGGCTACGATATCGATGTCTGGGAAGAAATCGGAAGAAGATTAAACAGAAAAATAGAATGGAGGCAAATAGATTTAACGGGCGGTTTTGGAGAACTTGAATTGGGAAAATTAGACACTTTAACTCAACAAATTAGCATAACGCCTTCAAGAATGGAAAAGTATTATTTTGCAGAACCTTATTTTTTAAGCCCATATAAATTATATGTTGCTGAAACTAACGAATCAATAAATAAGTTTGAAGATTTATTTGGCAAAACTTTAGCGGTAACAATACAAGAAGCTGCGGTTGAACATTTAAAAGTATTAGACCCTTCTGGAAAAATAAAATTAGAAACTTTTTCACCCGAAGCTCGTTCGGGAATTCCGCTTTTAGTTCAAAATGGAAAAATAGACGCTTCTCAAGACGCTGCTATAATTTTTGAAGAGCTTAAAAATGCTACAGGCGCAAAAATTAAAATGGTTGGCGAGCCTTTATTTACGGAAGTTAATTCATTTCCGTTTAGAAAAGACGAAGAAGGCAAAAAGCTATGCGATGAAGTAAGCAAAGTCGTAGTGGAAATGCGAGAAGACGGAACTTTGGAAAAATTGGCGATAAAATGGTTTGGTTATAATCCAATGGAAGGATTAGACCCAAAAGCGGAATTAGAAAAATTTAAAAATACTTTATAAATAAAAAATTAAAAACAAAGGAGAATAAAAATGAAAGTATTTAAAATTTTAGTTTGCATGATAGCTACTATTTTAATATCATGCGGTAAGCAAGGAAACGGAAGCGACAGCAATGTTATCAGAGTTGCGACACCAGGAATGCATCCGTTATTTAGCAGAGCGAATTCGGAAGGCAAGTTGGAAGGCTACGATATTGATGTCTGGGAAGAGATAGGAAGGCGCTTTCGGTTCTTTAGAATCTGGCAAAGCCGACACTGTGACTCAACAAATTAGCATTACTCCGTTAAGATTGGAAAAGTATTATTTTTCAGAGCCTTATTTTTTAAGTCCTTATAGATTCTATGTAGCTGGAACAAATAATTCTATTAATAAATTGGAAGATTTCTTCGGCAAAAAATTAGGACTTCAAACGGGAACATCTTCGCATGAAAATATAAAGGCTCTGGACCCTGAAGGAAAAATAGAAATAGTTTCTTTTAGCCCTGATACTGTTGCCACAATACCGAATAATGTTATAAACGGTAAAATATCGGGTTCTACAACTGCCGTTATTATATTTCCTAACCTAAAAGAAAATACGGGATTGGATATAAAAATGGTAGGCGATGTAATATTTACCGAAGTTAATGCGTTTCCTTTCAGAAAAGACGAAGCGGGAAAAAAGTTACGCGATGAAGTAAGCAAAGTCGTAGTAGAAATGAGGGAAGACGGAACTTTGGAAGAATTGGCAAATAAATGGTTCGGTTATAACCCAATGGAAGGACTTGACGCTAACGAAGCTTTAGATAAGCTTTTGGAACAATATAGAAGAGACGGCTTGATAAAATAATTTGTTAAGGATAAATAAATGATAAATTTTAAATTTGATTACTTCTTAAGCGTTTTTCCAAAATTATTAAAGTATTTGCCGACAACATGCGAAGTGGCTTTTTTAGCTTTATTATTTTCTCTTTTATTAGGATTAATAATAGCTTTAATGTTGCAATATAGAATTCCAATATTGTATCAAATAGCCCAAGTTTATGTTTCATTTTTTAGAGCGACTCCTTTTATAGCGCAGTTATTTTTATTCTATTATGGATTCGCTCAATTTAGTAAAATAATAAGCAGTATGTCGGCATTTACGGCATTAACGGTAGTTTTAAGTTTAAACTATGCATCATTTATGTCGCAAGATATAAGAGCCGCTATAAATTCGGTTGATAAAGGGCAGTTTGAAGCGGGACTTTCGATAGGAATGAGAACTTTTAATATTCTAAAACGAATAGTTATCCCTCAAGCCGCGAGAGTAGCGGTTCCAGGACTTTCAAATAGTTTTATAAATATTTTTAAATCGACTTCTATGGGTTTCGTAATAGGATTAAAAGATATGATGGCGGGAGCGAGTATAGAGATAAGCGTTACATATAGATATATGGAAGCTTATGCTGCAGCCGTTATCATATATTGGGCTTTAATATCGGTATTCAGTTATTTACAAACTATAGTTGAAAAAAAATTAAATAGAGCCTATTAGAAATAATTTGGAGAAATATTTATGATAGAAGCGATTGACATTAAAAAGAGCTTTGGAAATTTGGAAGTATTAAAAGGCGTAAGTTTCAAAATAGAATACGGAGAAGTTTTAACTTTAATAGGACCTTCGGGAACTGGAAAATCGACTCTTCTTAGATGCATTAACTTTTTGGAAAAACCAAATTATGGGAAAATAACCATTGGAGATTTAACCGTAGACGCTCAAAAATGCTCGAGAGAGGAGATATACGCTATAAGAAAAAAGACTTCTATGGTTTTTCAAAACTATAATTTATTTAAAAATAAAACGGCACTAGAAAATATTATGGAGCCTATGGTAACGGTTCAAAAAATGGATTTTAAAAAAGCGAAAGAAGAGGCTTTATCCATAATAGAAACTGTTGGGCTATATAATAAAAGAGACGAATATCCTTCAAGACTTTCGGGAGGGCAACAGCAAAGAGTGGGAATAGCGAGAGCGATGGCGGTTCATCCCGATGTTATACTTTTGGACGAGCCTACATCTTCTTTAGACCCCGAGCTTGTGGGAGAGGTTTTAAATGTAATAAAAGATTTAGCCGAAAAAAGAACCACTATGTTAATAACGACTCATGAAATGCATTTTGCAAGAAATGTTTCAAATAAAGTGATATTCATGTCGGACGGTTATATTTTGGAAGAAGGAAAAGTTAAAGATATATTTGAAAATCCTCAAAGCGATAGATTAAAACAATTTTTAAGAAAATTAAACGAAAGGTAAAATTAAAAATAAATAGCGGGATTTTGATTTTATAATTAAAATCTCGCTATTATTTATATTATTATAGCTATAATAAATAATAAAAATTATTTTCTATGGATTGTTTAGGTATTTTAATGCAAAACTTTAATCTTCTCTAAATTCTTAAATTATTATAATAAATACTATTCTTTAATAAACTTCTTAAAACTCTCAACTTTCTCTTTTGCAACCGAAACTCTTTTATCTTTACTTTCTTTAACGCAAACCTCAAAATAAAATTTAATTTTCGGTTCAGTTCCCGAAGGGCGAATCGTAATTTTTACATTATCTTTAAGAATATATTGAAGAACATTCGATTTTGGAAGAGTTATATCTTTTATCTTTTTTCCATCGTTTCCATAAACTTCTTTTTTCTCATAATCGCTTATATGAATAACTTCAACTCCCGAAATTTCTTTTGGCATATTATTTCTATAATAAGTCATCATATCTTCTATAGCTTTCGCTCCGTCAGCGCCTTTTTTAGTTATCGAAATTGTCTCTTCGTAAAAATATCCGTATTTTTCGTAAATGCTTTCTAAATAATCGACTAAAGTAATATCGTTGTCTTTACAATAAGCTAAAATTTCGGCAAAAATTAAACATGCGCTTACTCCGTCTTTATCTCTCACATTTCCGTTTATGCAATATCCAAAACTTTCTTCAAATCCGAATAAATAATTTCCGTCTTTTTCTCTTTCGATAATATCGGCAATCCATTTGAAACCCGTCAATACATCGAAAATTTTTACATTATTGGCGTTTGCTATCGACTTTGCAAGTTCGGTTGTCACTATAGTTTTTACTACGAAAGGATTTTTAATATTTTTTTTATTCGTTATTAAATAATGCAGAATTATTGAGCCTATTTGATTTCCCGTAAGATAAATATAATTTTTATCTCTATCAAGCAAAGCGCAGCCCATTCTGTCGCAATCTGGGTCCGTTCCCATTACAAGTTCCGCTCCAATTTCTTTTGCTTTATCAACAGCCATTTTTAAAGCTTCAGGATTTTCAGGATTTGGCGATTCTACAGTCGGAAAATTTCCATTTGGCGCTTGAACGGTTTCTAAAGTCGTTATATTTGTAAATCCCGCCTTTTTTAAAGCCATAGGAACCATTTTATAACCCGAGCCATGAATCGGAGTATAAACTATTTTTATATCGTTATGTTTTTTTATAATATCGGGATTGACAAGATAGCCCATCAAATCGTTCATATATTTATCTTCAATATCTTTGCCAATCAAACGGACATTTGAATTATCGCCAAATTTTACTTCTTCGGGTTTAACTTTTAAAACTTCGTCTATTATATTTTTATCATGCGGAGGAATCACTTGAGCGCCGTCAGTCCAATAAACTTTATAACCGTTATATTCTTTCGGATTATGGCTTGCAGTCACAACAATTCCCGCAATGCATCCTAAACTTCTAACCGCATAAGACAAAAGAGAAATCGGATGAATATCGTCATATAAATAAACTTTTATTCCGTTTGAAGAGAGTATTTCCGCAGCAGTTTTTGAAAATATATCCGAATTATTTCTTGAATCGTATCCAATGGCGACTTTAAAACTCTCGCCGTTTTGTTTTAAAATATAATTTGCCAAACCTTGAGTCGCTTTTCCGACAGTATATTTATTCATTCTATTTGAGCCGACTCCCATTATTCCTCTAAGTCCGCCCGTGCCAAATTCCAAATCTCTATAAAACGCGTCCGTTAATTCTTTTTCGTTTTTTGAATCAATCAAATCTCTTATTTCTTTTTTAGTTTCTTCGTCATAAGCGCCGTTAAGCCATGAATTTATTCTCTCTTCTACGATTTTTTCCATTTTTTAAATCCACCTTTAATAAATAAAAATTTCTTTAATAATTATTATATTATACAAAGAGGATATAATCAAGCGAAAAATTATTTTATTTATTATTTGTTTTCAAGACGGAATATGTCCTTTTGTAATCTTCCAATCTTTTTTGCCCAAGAAACAATTAGTATTAAATTCATTTGTTTTACTTGTATCTACATTAGGTAAATATAAATTACTTATACTTGAACCGTTTTTAAAAGGAGAGCCACTAACATTTGTATTAGTGCCTAAATATTCTAAATTCTTTAATCGAGAACAACTTGAAAAAGCGGTATTGCATACATTACTTATATTTGCTGGTAAAATTAAATTAACTAAAGAGGAACTCCCATAAAAAGCATTATTTGATATATTTGTTAATGCTCCTGATGAAAGTATTATCAATGTTAAACCAGAGCAATTTGAAAAAGCTCCTTCCGATATATTTTCTAAATTGTTTGGAAATCGAATACTATTTAAAGAATAACAACCTGAAAATGCTTTTTCCTCTATATTTGTAACGGTATCGGGCAATGTAATTTTTCCTAAATTAGTAGTATTTGTAAACATTTCTTTTGGAATGTTTGTTATTTTGGTTAGAGATAAATCTATTTCCACATTATCAAAAGAAGGATTTTTATTTAAAACTTTTTTTATATTTGTTAAAATTGCAGTAGATTTATCATTGGTAGGCGAAACTTTTATTAAATATTTTCCAAGAGAATGTTTATTTTTCTTTAAAGTCGTTTCTATATCGTCATCGCTATCATCAGACGAAGTATAAAAAAGTTTTCCGCTATTTGCAGAATAATCTTTAATAGTTCCCACAGGCGAAGTAATATTATATTTACAAGAGAATGTAAATATTGCTATAAATAATAAAATGTATCTCATAAAATAAAAATCCTAATAAATAAACTCTCTATTTATAATATATAAAAATATTTAAAAATTTCAACCATTTTTACAATTTTGGGAAAGTAAATCTTAATCCCAACAAAACCTCATGATACCATTTCGGCGCAACATCTACTACAAATCTATATCCAATATCCGCAGCAAGCCAATTTTTTATATTGTAAGAAAAACCGAGCGAAAATCCAAATACAATAGCGCTCCTTGAAATATTCAATTTATTATCGGGTTCAATATTTATTCCTATTCCTTCCTGCTCTATTCTATTTTTTAATAGAGTATTTATTTTTGTTCCAATAGAAAAACCTAAATAAATAGAAAATAAAGGATATTGATTTTTTAATATATTTTCTTTAGTTTGATTATTAACCTCTTCATTAGTAAAAAAGAAATTTATATCGTAATAAATCGTTCCAAGTAAAGTATGCGTTAAAAAATTATCTTTTATTCCAACGGCTTTTCCTATAGAATATTCAAATTCTAATCTAACGGGCGAAACAGTATTTTCCGTAGTTATTCCATATCCTAAAGCTAAAGAAAATCCCAAATAATTAAAATATCCTTGTTTTCCATTATCTTTTATATAAGCGTTATTGGCGTCATGGCTAAACATAAATTTAGGAGATAAATAAAGTCCTTTCGGAGAGATGGCAAATAGATTTGAAGCCAAACATAATAATATAAATAATAAATATTTTTTCATTAAAATTTTTCTCCCTAAATATTAAAAATTAAGCCTTAAAGCGATTATAATATCGTTTTTTATCTCCGCTTTTGAGTCAAATAATAATCTATAACCAAAATCAAGAGTAATTAAAGTCGTTATATTAATACCAAAACCTAAGCCTAAACCGTAAATTAATTTAGTTTGATTATAATAATTTGCAATAGTAATCATTCCTATTTTTTCGGTAATCGTGTCTGTAATATATTTTTCCAATCCCGCTCCTAAAAGAATTCCCAAATAAAAATTCATTAAATATCTTTTTCCGTTTCTATAAACTTTGCTTTCGACTACGGGATTATAATCGACTTTTAAAAAATTAATATCATAATAAGCGCCAAATAAAAAAGAATGCGATTTCATACTATCCACGCCTGCAGAATATATATTTCTATTTAATCCTCCTCTAAATAAATATTCAAATTCTAATCTTATAGGCGAAGATAAATTAAAAGCGTAAAAATTATAACCTATAGAAGCGCCCGCTCCGATAAATAAATTATTAACATTTTTATTGTCGACTTTCAAACTTGAAGCGGAAAATATAAATTTAGGCGACAAATATAAACCCGTTTCTATGCCGTTTGCAATATTACTCATACAAAAATATATAAAACAAATTAAAACCGTTTTTTTAATCATATAAAAATCTTTCCTTAAAATTAATAATATCAAATATCTTAAAAAAATATTCCTACGCTAAATCTTGGCAGCGGAACGAATCTTAAAGCGTAAACAAAAGAAACTCCGACATCCATTATTGAAATATCTATAAAAGGACGCACTCCGCTAGTAAGTCCAAAACTTCTTGAAATATCTATTCTAAATCCCATTTCAAGAGCGAGATATTTATCAAATACAAAAGTATTTTTATTTTCTACTTTATTTTTATCATACCGATATAAATTCGCTTTCGTTATAAAAAAAGTTCCGCCGATTTTAGGAAGTAAGAAAAATCCTGTCGCGTTATTGCCTTTATTAAAATAAAATCTAACTCCCGCAGAAAAAGGAATTGCATAAACGCTTCCGCTATAATATCCTTTTGTATTCGTATAATATGTGTTTATAAAATACATTCCAAGCGTGGCATCCAATTCCATTTTTTGCAATAATCTATAAGTATATGCAAATCTAAATCCAAATTTTCCATCTAAAGCTTTTCTATAAGCTCCGTCAGGTTGCTCATAAGTTAAATTAAATAAAAACGGCGCTATAAGAGTAGAAAATAAAGTAGTTCCAAAATCAATGCCTAAAGAATGCCTATGAGTAAAATCGTCATTATAAATATTTGTTCCTGGTCTAAATAGAGAATTTGAAAATATTCTATTCGTTTGCAAATTAGTTATAAAAGGAACGACAATATTCGTTTCAATCGGCTTAATATCTATAATATTATAATCCATAAAATTGCTTTGAGAGAATGCAAGAGCGCTAAATATAAGCGTCAATATAATAATATTCAATAATTTTCGCTTCATACTTAAAACCTCATGCTAAATCCTATTCTTGGAAATAAAATAAATCTTATGCCAAAAACATATTTTAAATAAGGAGCTTCAGAAAGCGAAGGAATCTGCAAATCTACTAAATCCGTTCCAGCTCCAAACGATAAAAACGCATCTCTCGTATCTCTATATAAAATATGAGCGCTCGATTTTATATAATAACCTATCTCAAGTAATGAAATATCAATATAAGGTTTAACGGGCCACTCTCTCGTAGGAAATAATTCTATACTCCATCCAAGTTCATAAGATATATACATGCTAAAATTATTATAAGTTTTATTAATCGTATCTCCCGTTAAAGCGTTTTTCGTTCTTAAACTATAAACTATTGGCTCAAAACCTATTCTAAAAGTATTAACCGTTCTTCTGCTTTTGCCCGAAAAAAGTTTAACTCCGAAAGTAATCGGTATATAAGTATAAGTTGCCTTAAATGTAGAATCTCCATTAATACTAGAAAAACTAGCATCCTGCTTAACTATTCCGCTAAATTTATCTGAATATATGCTTAATCCAAAAGTCATCGATTGAACGCCTATTCCAAATTCAAATCCTAAATTTTCTTTATATAAAAAAGTGTAGGCTATATTTGGAATATACCACATACTTCCCTTAAAATCCATATTATGCAAATATTTTGAAATGCCGCCGGGAATCAGAAGATTTAAATTAAGTTTTGCAAAATTGGTTGTAACCTCATAATCATAAGTTATTGCATTTAGAGATGCAGTTAAAAATCCAGCCCAACCGCTTGAAAAATTAATATTTATCATCTGTCTTCCTTTCATATAAGGATATTTATTAGTTTCTGAAACGGTAGATAAAGCTAATCCGTTTTTAGCATATAAATTTATAACAGATATACAAAAGAATATAATTATAAATATTTTTCTTAAATTATTCATAAATAATAAAAAATTAAATCCTCAATCCTTAAATTCTCAATTTTAACCTCTTTAATTATATACTATTTTCAATTAAATTAAACAGTATTAAAATAATATTCCTATCGCCAATCTCGGCAAAGGAATAAACCTAAATAAATACGAATATGAAACTCCAAAATCTACAATCGATATATCTATAAAAGCTCTAACTCCGCTATTTATTCCCAAATTCCTTGAAATATCTATTCTAAAGCCCATTTCAAAAGCAGTATGAAAGTCAAATAAAATATCATTTTTATTTTTAATTATTAAGTCGTTTTTATATTCGTTGCCTTTAGTTATCAATATAGTAGCTCCAATTTTAGGAAGAATAAAAAATCCCGAAGCTCTATTTTTTTTATTAAAATAAAATCTTAATCCAAACGATAAAGGAATTCCATAAGTTTCTCCAAAATAATACGAAGTAGAATTTTTATTTGTATAATAAGTATTCATAATATAAAATCCTAATGTAGCGTCTAAATCTAATTTTGGCAAAATTCTATAAGTATAGGTTAATCGTAATCCGAATTTACCGTTTAAAGTTTGTTTAGGTGAATTTTCAGGTTGTTTAAAAATCGAATTAACTAATAAAGGCGCGGTAAACATAGAAAATATTGTAGTTCCAAAATCAATGCCTAAAGAATGTTTATGCGAATTTGAAGAATCCTCATAATTATTTTTATTATTAGTTTTATTATTAGTTTGATTATTATTTGAAATTATAAAATTAGTTTTTTCAGGTTCTAACGGAATTATATCTATCAAATTATAATCCATTATAAAATTTTCTGTTGTAGGAATATTATTTTGTTCTTCTATCATTATTTGAGCGAAAGAGATGCAATTTAATATAAATAAAATCAATAATACAAATTTTTTATTTATCATAAAACCCCATTAATTAAAACCTTATTGTAAATCCAAATCTTGGAAATATTGATATTTTCAAAGAAGTTATAATATCTACATAAGGCGAAAAAGAATCCCATTCGGGAAGAGTGCTATTAACATTGATTAATCCTCCTCCAAGAAATGAAATTCCTTCTTTAAAATCTCCGTAAATTCCTTTATTAACATTTTTAACATAATAACCGATTTCAAATAAAGAAAAATCTATAGAAGGCTTTACTCTCCAATTTTTCTTTGGAAATAAATTTATACTCCAACCCAATTCATAAGAAATATATAAAGCTGTATCGGTAGTCTCTCTTTTAGTTCTAATTCCCGTAACTCCGTTTACTGTTTCTACTTTAGAAATTATCGATTCTATTCCAAATTTAAAAGTATTTATAATATTATAGTTCATTCCTAACAAAACTTTTAATCCTATATAAAATGGAATACGAACGAAAGAAGCTCTAAAAGTAGTGTCGCCTCCAACAACTCCGCCAAGTTGTTCGATTACGCTTCCGCCCCCGATTTTATTAATTAAACCGTTTGCGTTTTCTTTTACAAAAGCGTCTGCGTTTTCTTTAGTAAGATTTAAAGTATATGTTATCGATTGAGCCGATATTCCCGCTTCGAGTCCTACTCTTCTTGTAAATAAAAAAGTATAGGAAATACTAGGCACATACCAAAAACTGCCTTTTATATCTACATATTCAAGGAATTTTGAAATATCTTCGCCAATATTAATTTGGGCTAAACCTGCAAAAGTTTCGATATTTTTTACAAAGCTATTTATAAAATTTGGAAATATAACCGAATGAGTAGGCAATAAATTAACGCTTATTAATTGTCTTTCTTTTGCAAATTTTCTAGCTAAAATCTCATTTGTAGAAAAATCGCCAGAGAAAAAATTATTTAAATTAGTTTTAGAAAATGCCGTTAAATATATAGAGAAATTTATAATTGAGATATAAAGAATTATCTTAAATACAAAATTATCTTTTACAAATCTACACATTTTATATTTACCATTTTATATTAAATTTTAAAAAATATACTATTATTATACTTCGGAATAAAACAACTTAAAAATTAATTCATTCAAAAATATAAAAAATTAAATCATTTATAATTTTATACAAATTTATAATTTATACAATACATTATTTTATATTTAAAAACTATTATTATAAAACTTTGACAAATAACTAATTTTATATTATAATATTCCTATAATAAATTAAGTAAAAAGGGAATTGACATGAAAAATATAATTTTAATAGCAATTATTATTTTAACTTTCTTTATTTCTTGCAGAAAGTCTACGCTTAAAATTACAGAGCCTGAGCCTTCTTTCTTTTTAGATAAAATGAAAGGAGGAGATTATACTAATGGAGATGGAAATGATAGTTTTAATGTTAGTGATGACGGTAAGAATATAACAATTGGTAGTGGCAGTAATACTAATAATTATACTTTTGAATCAGATATAATGGGAATTGGCGGAATATATCAAGATGCTAATTCTAGTAATTATATTGGCGTATTTCCTATCGGAGGTTCTATGCATACGGTTACTATGAGTAAAAATGAAAAAGAAGCAGTAACTAAAATTATAGATGTAGTCGGCGAAACAGATTCTCTTAAGGTTGTAACAGAGATACTATCAAAAGGAAACGGAGGAAAACTTGATGCTGATTCAATTACTCAAAATTTGGATGATAAGAAGAAGGCTGAAGTAAAAAAGATAATAGAAGAATCTGGTTTAAATGATAAAAATAAATTTAAAGATTATAAAGAATATAAAAAGACTTAAAATTAATTTAATATATTTTTTAAAATCGATAACTTAAATTATATATTTCAAAATAATAAATATTCTAAAAATTTGACTTTTTATAAAATCCCATTTATCATAATTCAATTAAAAATCGTTCTTTAATTTTACAGGATAAATAAAAATGGAAAAAGTAAAAATTGAAAATGTAGAAATAGTATTATCGCATCCCGATGATTTAAATATAAAATGGTCGGGACAAAACGATTTAATCAGACAAATAATGGCGGCTTGGCATACAATATCCGAAGACGATATTCCGCTAAATCCTCGAATAGTTGGAAAGCCTGGAGCGGGAAAAACAACTTTATCGTATTATGCTGCAAAAGAATTGCTTAAAAGAGAAGTTTATATTTTTCAATGCACAGTCGATACTCGTCCCGAAGATTTAATTATAGTTCCCGTTATTTCAGAGAATAACGCTTCCAGCGGGCAGTCGCCCAAAATAAGTTATCATGCTTCAAGTTTGGTTAGCGCTATGATTAAAGGAGGAGTCGCTATTCTTGACGAAGGAAACAGAATGAGCGAAAAAACTTGGGCTTCGCTTGCGCCTTTGCTTGACGATAGAAGATATGTAGAAAGCGTTATAGCGGGAATAAAAATAAAAGCGCATCCCGATTTTAGAATAATTGTCACAATGAACGATGATGCAAGCACTTTTGAGCTTCCCGAATATATTCATTCAAGATTGCAACCTACTATAGAGCTTCCTTTTCCCGATGTAAAAGAAGAATACGATATTTTAAAAATGAATCTTCCTTTTGCAGAAGAAGAGGTATTAAAAATAACTGTCGGTTTTTTGCAAAAATCTCATATAAATAAAGCTTCCTTTTCGGTTAGAGACGGAATAAATATGGCAAGATACGCGATGAAATTATATAAAGGAAATATTACAAAAGATATTGACACGGCTTTTTTAATCGCCTTGAAATCCGTTTTGGGAGAAGAAGGAATTAAAATATTGAGCGCAAATAATAATGAAGAAAAATATTAAATTAAAAATATTAATAATAGTTTTAATAATATTTGCATCTTTCTTCATAATTATTAAAAATATTAATTTAAGTAATTCAAAAAATTTATTTATTGATTTTCAATCTATTTCAAGTTTAATTGAAAATAATAAAACGGGAATAATTTACGATTATTTGAAATATAGAGATAAAGTTTATTGCATAGATTATAATAATAATTTGTCTGAAAAAAATAAAACTTATATAAATAATCATTTTCCGAGTATAAAATTTATTAATAAATTTCAATTCTTTTTATATTCAAAATTATTTAAACAAAAAATTATGTGCTATGTTAATGATTTTAATTTAATAGAATATTTGAAAAGAAATAATATTAAATATTGCAAAGTCGTTTTAAATATTAACGAAATAACGGCGAAAGAATATTTAAATTTAAGAGATAAAGATAACGCGCGGATTTTTTTGTCGATTACAAATAAAGATTATTATAATTCTTATAAATATGCAGTTAAATTAAATAAAAAATATATAATCGTTTTAGACGGCGATACGATAAAATATAAAAATAAAAGATATAGATTTATAGGTTTTGACGCTCCCGAGCTTAATCAAAATTACGGAGAAAACGCTAAAAGCTATGTAATAAATTCTATTAACAATGCCGATAAAATTTATATGCTAATAGATTCTTATGATTTGTTTGATAGAATATTATGCCATATAATTATAGACGGAGAACCTTTGGCTTATTCTATGATTAAAGAAAAATACGCTAAAGAAACTATAATTAAATACGGAGATAGCGGTTTTTCGACAATAGCAAGCAATATAGTTTATCTGTCTAAATTTCAAGGCAGAAGAGCGTTTATTGACCCTGCGGTATTTAGAAAAACAAATTATTAAATTTATGCGTAAAGATTCTTACTATTGATTTTTTTAATTTATAAGTTAAAGTTTAAATATTCGATATTATTTTATCTTTAAATTTTTAATTGAAAATCAATTTATTTAAGGAAATAAAGTGAATAAGATAGAAGATTATAATCAAAACATTTCAAAATATGAATTATACGCTCATTTAAGCGACCAAATAGTCGCGGGAAATATAAAAACTTTTTCGGAAATTTTTACTTACGCTCAAAATGTCAATTTTGAAAAAATAAAAGACCATGAAAATATTTTAAAAAGTTTATTTTCTTTAATTCGTAAAATTAATTGGGGATTTTTCAACAATTTAGATAAAGAACTTCATCCAAAATTATGGGAACAGTTTGTTATAGAAAATCATAAATTTAATTTTGCGGGAGATTTAAAATTAAGTTTATCTATAGCCGACATTTATATAGCGATGATTGATATTCATGGTTATACAAACTTTTGCGAAGAGAATAAAAATAATTTGTATAAAATGCATGCTTTGGACGATTTGCTTCAAAATAAAGTAAGCGAAATTGCAAGATTCTATAATGTTATCTCTCATAGAAAACAGGGAGACGAAATTATTATGGTTTGTCCTTCGGCAACTGACGCTTTAAGCGCGACTATCGCAATAATCGATGTTTTGAATAAAAAGAAATTTTTAACAGAACATCCGAATATAGACACTTCGGGAATGCCCGAATTTAAGATAAGCGCGGGAATATCGGGAGGAAATTCCAACAGTTCTTTAATAATTACCGAAGACGGAGATTTATCGGGTTTTCTTATAAATAACGCGGCAAGAATGCAAGCGAGAGCGAATACTTTATCGCCTAAAGAAAATAAAATTATCGTTACAAAAAATTTGCAATTCAATTTCTTAAAAGAAAACGCAAAAATCAAAAGCGAAATATTTGATAAAAATATAATCTCTTTTTACGATAACGGAATAATATTTTTTAAAGGCACGGATATTCCTATTGTCGAAGCTATATTTAATCCCGAAGAAAAATATAAAGAATTATTTTTTAACGAAATGGAAGAGCTTGTAAAAAGCGTGAAAGATAATTTATGGAAACAGAAAATATTTAACGCTATTATGGAATTAATTTCAAAAGTTGCAAAATCTATGCCTCCTTTTCAAATTAACGAAAGTGTAAACGAATATATATCGGGCTATTCAAATTCTACAATTTGCGATTTATGTTCGGACGCTATAGGCTCTTATGTCGTAAAAGAAAATTATAAAGAAGCTATAGAAACTTTCGCTTTAATAATAAGGCTTTTAAATACGATTCCCGATTTTGATAAAATGGTTTTGGAATACGCAGAAAGCATTTATGACGGTTATGAGAAAGTTCTTCCTCTATACGAATCGATTATGAAAAAAGAAATAGACACAAATATTGCAAAAATATTTCCAGCTAATCATATTCCTTTATTTAATAATGTTCAAAAAGCTAACGCCACTTATAATAAATTAATAAATTTCGCTATGGTAAGTCCCGCTCTTCAAAGACGAAAATCTATATGGTATGGAATATTAGAAAAAGAATCTTCTAACTTAATTATTAATATGTATTCGGGTAAAAAATAATAAATTTTTATTAATTTTTACTTGCAGAAATATCTATATTATGGTAAACTATAAAATCATTAAATTATTTTTTATTTTATTTTTTTTAAGAAGGAGAAAATTTATGTATTTAAAAAAATTTACAATGTTATTTATAAGTTTGTCTATGGTTTTATCATGTTCAAATAATAAAGGAGGTTCTACGGCGTCTTTAGATTCCGTTAATTATTTATCGGGAGGCGAGGGAGATTGGGTTGTAAAAATCGACAATCTTACGATAAATAAAAGTATTTTCGATAGCGATTTAACGGCTTCAATGAAATATCAAGGCGCTAATGACGAGCAAATTTCTTTGGCTAAAAACGATAACGCCACAAAACAATATTATTCTGAAGTTTTAATTAGAGATGTTCTTTTATTAAAGAAAGCGGAAGAGGATAAATTTTTTGAAACCGAAGAAGCAAAATCTATAATGAATGCGGCTATAAGAACTCTTAAAGCTCAATATTATTTGCAAAAACTTATATTAGAAGCGAGCAAAAATATTCCCGACCCTACCACAGAACAGGCAAAAGCGTTTTTCGAGCAGGCAAAAGAACAGTTATCTCAAATGTATGGAATAACGGAATATAATACTCAAACTATGCCTTCGATTAATCAATTATATAAAGTCGCATACTCCGAGCAATTAGTTCAAAGAGATATAACCGACTTAAAAGATAAAGCCATTATAGAAAGAAATAATTCTATATTGGGAGAATTTTCTCCTTTACAACAAGGACAACAAATACAACAAACTAATTTATTGCCAAGGGGAAATTAATTTAATTAAAAATTACTGGAAAGGATTATATGCCTAAAAAAAGCGATAAAGAAAAAGAAAATATTACAGTCGATAAACCCAAAAAAGTTATCATTAAATCCAAAGCCAGTAGTTCAAGCAAGGCTACAAAAAATACCGAAGATACTCAAGCTACTGCGGTAAAAAAGAAAGTTAAAAAAGTCGTAAAGAAAAAAATAATAATCAAAACTGAAAAAACCGATAAAGCCGAAGATACTAAAAAATCTGAAAATAATAAAACTGAAATCAATAAAAAAAATAAAGAAGGTTTTAAAGAAAATTTTAGAGAAAGAGTTAAAGAAAAAAATTACTCTCATAATAGAGAGCATAAAGAAAATAAACAAAAATCATCTTTCGGAGAAGACAATAAACATTTTGGCAAACATTCAAATAAAGAATCCGCTCAAGCTCCGACTTCTACTGAAGATAATTCATATCAAAAAGGCGGCGGAAGAAGAGATTCTAAAAAAAGAGATTACGATAAAAAGAATTTTATAAAAGACGCTAAAGCCGAAGCCGCATTAAGACAAGAAAATAAAATATTTAATAAATTGCAAGCTAAAAAAAGACAGCAGGAACAGAGACTTGCAAGCGTTGAAAAAGAAATTAATATAATGGAAACTATTACCGTTGGCGATTTGGCAAAGAAAATGAATTTAAGAGCTTCCGATATTATATCAAAATTAATGGCTATGGGAACAATGGCAAGAGTAAACGATATAATAGATTCCGACACAGCAACGATTATAGCGGACGATTTTGGTTGTAAAGTTAATGTAATATCATTGCAAGAAGAAGCGACTATTGAAGTAAAAGAAGACAGAGAAGAAGATTTAAAACCTCGTCCTCCTGTAGTTACGATAATGGGACATGTTGACCATGGAAAGACTTCGCTTTTGGACGCTATAAGGCAAAGCAATATAACGGCTAAAGAGAGCGGAGGAATTACTCAAAATATAGGCGCTTATAAAGTAAAAATACCGAGCGGAGAGATTGCTTTTATAGACACACCGGGACATGCGGCTTTTACTATGATGAGAGCGAGAGGAGCGAAAAGCACCGATATAGTAATATTGGTTGTGGCATCCGATGACGGAGTTATGCCTCAAACTTTAGAAGCTTTAAATCATGCAAAAGAAGCGAATGTTCCTATTATAGTAGCGGTTAATAAAATGGATTTGCCAAACGCTAGTATGGATAAAGTTAAAGCCGCGTTATCGGAGTATGGATTAACACCCGAAGAATGGGGAGGCGATACTCAATATATAGGCGTAAGCGCGCTGCAGAAAACGGGAATTAAAGAATTATTGGAAGCGATTATTTTGCAGGCTGAAATGCTTGAATTAAAAGCGAATCCTAACAGAGAAGCGATTGGAATAGTTTTGGAAGCGTCATTAGAGCAAGGACGCGGACCTGTCGGAACTGTTTTAGTGCAAAATGGAACTTTGAAAATTGGAGATTATTTTGTTTGCGGACTTTCGGTTGGAAAAGTTAGAGCGATGGTTAATGATTTGGGCAAAAGAGTAAACGAAGCTTTGCCTTCCACTCCAGTAGAAGTTTTGGGATTTGAAAAAACTCCTGAAGCGGGAGAATCTTTTAATGTTATGCTTGACGAAAAAGAAGCTAAAGCGATAGCCGATAAGAGAGTGCAATTAAAACAACAGGAAGCTTTGAAGGCAAATGTTAAAGTCACTTTAGAAAATCTATACGAAAAAATCGCTTCAGAATCTATGAAAGAGTTTAAAGTAATAATTAAAGCGGATGTTCAAGGAAGCGCGGAAGCTTTAAAAGACGCTTTAAATAAAATACAGAGCGATAAAATTCGTTTTGTTTCAATATATAGCGCATCGGGAGCGGTTTCAGAAAGCGATGTTAATTTAGCTCATGCTTCAAACGCTATAATAATAGCTTATAGAGTTCGTCCTTCGGCAAAAGCTAAAGAATTATCGGAAAAACTCTCAATACCGATTGAAAGATACGATATTATTTACGAAGCTATAGAATCGATTCAAAACGCTATGAAAGGCTCTCTTGAAAGAATTAAAAAAGAAGTAGATATTGGAGTCGTTGAAGTGAGAGATGTATTCCATATTCCTAAAGTCGGAACTATAGCGGGTTGTTATGTCACTTCAGGCAAAATAGAAAGAAATTCGGGCGTTAGAGTTGTGCGTGACGATGTTTTAATATATACAAGCAAAATATCAAGTTTAAGAAGAATCAAAGACGATGTTAAAGAAGTAGCTTCGGGATACGAATGCGGCGCTTCAATAGAAAATTTCAACGATATTAAAAAAGGCGATGTTTTAGAAATATTCAAAATCGAAGAAATAGCTCAAGAATTATAATCGAATTTTATCAATATTTATTATGAGACGACAAATAATTAAAAGTTTGTTTTATCGGCAATATAAGTTTCGAGTGAGTTTTATTATTTTCATCGTAAATTTTTAAATGTTCATGCGGATTTAATCCGTTATTATAAAGTCTCAAATCGCATAAAGCCAAACCGAATCCCGCGCTTTCAGAATTATCCAACTGTTCCATAAAAAAGTTTTCAGTCATTCCTTTATTATAATATTCTTTAAAAGTTAATCTTTTTGAATCTATTCTAGTTTTATTTATCATTATTAAAGGCGAATCGTTTATAATACTAAATTCGATATTATTTTTTTTAATTTCTATAATCAATTTTATTATAAATTTATTTTTATCGTTTTCTCTAAAAGATAATAATTCTTTATATCTTTCGTCTTCTAAAATATTTATATTATTATTTTCGTCCATGTCTTTAATTAAACTTTTTTCTAATTTCATTAATTTTTTTAATTTTTCTTTATTTTTTTCTTCTTTGAATAAATCGGAGTATTGAGCCATTATTTCATTGTCATTAAAATATTCTTCTTTGTCTATTTTTTGATTATAAGAAGGATAAAGATTTTTTAAACATTTTATAGTAATTATATGCAAATATCTTGCCTTTATTCCGTTTGAAATAAGTTCCATTAATATATATGCAATGTCGTCATTATATTTTTCTATATTGTATTTTTTTAATATTTGGCTTATTAAAAATATTATTTTTTTTCTCGTAATAAAATTAAGCCAAATAATATTGAATTCAATAGCTTCTTTGCCAATTTTTGAAACGACTTTTTTTATATCGTCAAAATTACTTTGAGAATTTACTTCAAGCATATTTAAAACTCTCTTTTATCTATTTTAAAAAATAAAGAATTTACGAATTTATAATTTCTTTAGCCGCTCTTTCCAAAACATTTTTTTCGCCAAGCATATCTCTAACTCTAATTAAATTATCGCTTACTTTTTTGTAATATTCTTTATCGGTTAAATATTTTATTATATGGCTTGTTATCGCGTTTGGATTGCAATCGCTTTGTAATAATTCGGGAGCCGCTTCTTCGTTTAGCATAACATTTGGCATGCCGATATATTTTATATTTGTAAGTATTTTTCCAAGAAAAAAAGTTATATAAGAAATTCTATAGCATATAACCATAGGTTTTCCATAGCATGCGGATATTAAGCTTGCAGTTCCGCTCGACATTATTAAAGCGTCAGAATATTTATATACAAAATCCTTGCTCTCTCCTTCTAAAAAAGTATAGGATATATTTTTTAATAAGTCTTTATGATTTGCAATTATTTTTTCTATCATTTTTTTGTATTCGGGATATGCAATCGGTATTACAAATCTAATATTTGAAGAAAGCATATCGTTAAGCATTTTCATTGATTTTATAAATACGGGAGATAATTTTTTTATTTCTTGATATCTGCTTCCGAATAATATTCCAACCGTCCATTCTTTTTCTTCCAAATTTAATTTTGGAATATCTAAATTATAATTCAAATCGGCAAAAGGATGCCCGCTATAAACGACATTGCAACCATATTTTTTATATACTTCGTAATCGAATTTAAAAGGCGTTATTATTTTTCTAGCCGAAATTAATCTTTTAGCGTTCCATTCGCCCCAAATTCCAACATGAGGCGGGAAATAATAAATATATTTAATATTATTTTTTTTACAATATTTTGCAAGAAGCAAATTAGCGCCTTGATTGTCGACTAAAACCATAATGTCTATTTTATTTTTTTTAAGATACATTTTTAATATTTTAAATGCGTCCAATTTCTTAAAAGCAAATTTTGGATTTATGCTTTCAAATATTCCCATAGTCGATAAAGTGGACATATCGGAGAGAATATTAACCCCAGAGTTTTGCATTTCAACTCCGCCGAAACCGTCTATTATCGTATTTGGGGATAATTCTTTTATCTTTTTTGCTAAAAGCGCTCCTTGAATGTCGCCCGATACTTCTCCCGTAGCTATAAATATTTTCATTATACCGTTTTTTTTGGAGTTATTCCTCTTTTAGATTTTGATATAAACTCCACAATATTTTTAGCTATCTTATTTAAAGAATTATCGTTTAAATATCTATCCAAAAATTCCTGTTTAGTTTTATTCCAGTTATACCACATATTGTAAGATTCTTCAGCCTGCGATATTTCAATCGAAGTAAATCCCGCTCTTCTCATTCCTACAAGATTTAATTTATATACTATAGCCTCGCCCGCATGCGAAGTTAAAGCGTATGGAAGAATATCTCTGCCGACTCCCGCCATTCCGCTTATCATTGCATATTCTCCTATAGCGCAAAATTGATGAATAACGCAATTGCCCGAAATAAAAGCGCCTTTTTCCACTCTTACATGTCCCGCCACTAAAGAACCATTGCATATAATCACATTATCGTTTATCTCGCAATCATGAGCGACATGTCCCGTTGCCATTATATAACAATTATTTTTTATAATAGTTTTTCCGTTATCTTTGCTAGCTCTATGCAAGTTTGCAAATTCTCTTATTTCGTTATTATCTCCGATTTCAAGAAATGTTATTTTTTTTCTATCAAAACTTATATCTTGAGGCAAATCTCCTAAAACCGCATGAGGATGAATTATATTATTTTTTCCTATAGTCGTATATTCTTTAATAACGGTATGCGCTCCGATTATAGTATTTTCTCCAATATTAACCTCTCCTTCAATAACAGCGTAAGGACCTATTTTTACTCCTTCGGATATTTTAGCGCTTTTAGATATTATCGCCGTTTCATGAATTTCCTTTTCCATTTATTTTCCTAATTTTATTTATTTATTTTCATTGCTTCTTTATCTACCAAAAATAATCCCAAATCCGCAGAGCATGCAAGATTGCCTTCTACTTTAACTTCTCCATGCGTTTTTAATAAATTATTGCTGAAAGCTTCTACATTTACAAACATATCCATTATATCGCCTGGAATAACGGGATTTTTAAATTTAACATTGTCTATTTTTGCAAAAAACATAAATTTTTTATCGTATTCTTCTGGCTTCAATATTTTTGTATAACAATAAATGCCCGAAACTTGAGCTAAAGCTTCAACCATAAGAACGCCTGGCATAATCGGGCTTTCGGGAAAATGTCCCGTAAATTGAGGTTCGTTAAAAGTTACATTTTTTATTGCATGTATTTTTCCTTCTTCTATACTTTCGACTCTGTCAACAAGTAAAAAAGGATATCTATGAGGCAATAACTCCATTATTTTAATTATATTAATTTTTTCCATATTAAAATTTCCTTAATTCTTAAACGAAGAAATTAACTTTATTATATAATATATATATAAATTTACAAGCGGAATATTGATATAATTTTAATTCATTGAACGATTTATTTTTAGAATTTTTTGTTTTAAAGTGTTGACATATTTTTTAATCTATGTTAAAAATCTCTATAAATTAAAAAAATATTTAAATTAATTATATTGACATTATTTTAAAAGATTGTATAATAATTAATAAATATTTAAATTTTATTATTGACGAAAAATTTTAAATATTATAAAATATTGTTAAATTAAATTAATCAATATTGAAAAAAAATTAAAATAAACTATTGACTAATTTTTTAAATGTTGTATAATTTAATTGTAAAAATATTTGCCGAGAAATCGGTGAGGAAAGTTTAATATGAAAATTACGATAAATAACAATACTGTAAATTTGTTAAGCAAAGCAAAGCAAAGCAAAGCAAAGCAAAGCAAAGCAAAGCAAAGCAAAGCAAAGCAAAGCAAAGCAAAGCCATAATTATATCTTAAATAATTATTTTAAATTTCTATTTCAAAAATATTTTTTACATTCAGTTAAAACTTTTTTAACTTCAATCAACTTCGATAGCTTATCAGAGAGAAATCTCTGTTTAGTTATAAAAAAATTTAATTACAAGGAGTTCAACATGAACAACACAAAAACAATTTTCAAATCTTTATTAATAATGATAGTAGCGATATCATTGTTTACAGTTAGCTGCAGTAAGGACGAAGGCGGAACAAAAAACCCAACTAATCCTACGATTGTAAAAGTAAGCGCGCAAAATATTACGGATACACTTAAAGGACTTGGACAATTAAAAGATACTGACCAAACACAAACACTTATATTGGATTTTGGAACAATGAGTGAACCTGCAAATGGAAGCGCTAATATAGCCAATGCAAATAAAAGTTTTGCTAAAGTTAAAACAGCTTTAACAACCGTATTTGGAACTCCACAAACTATACTTACAGTAACTACGGATTTAGAAAGTAAAAATAAACCAACTGATAATGCAGCATTAGAAGTAAATATAACCTTTAAAGCAAATAGTGGTTTTGAATTTGATGAAAGTATAACAGGCGCAGGTAAAACAACATATACTTATAATGCAAGCGATAAATCAGCTAAACTAACATTAAAAATTACTCCCGATCAAAATTGGGTAGATTAAATAATTTTAAAATTAATTAAAAAAACAAAATAAAGATTTGAAGCCCTATGTTCTTTATGAGCATAGGGATTTTATTTTTTAAATGAAGGTAATAATTTATTTTTATCTGTTTAGACGCGTTTTATAAATTATAATTTTTCAATTTCTTTTATGGTTAAGCCTGTTATTCGTTTAATAGTTTCTATATCAATATTTTCTTTTTTCATTGATTTTGCAATAGTGTAATTTCGTTTTTCAATTCCTTCTTTTATTCCTTTAAGTTTTCCTTTCTCAATTCCTTCTTTAATTCCTTCCGCTTTGCCTTCCTCTCGTTCTCTTGATAACATCATTTTTTGCCCCAATAAAAACGCATCTCGGGCATCATAAGCTCTCATTAATTTATCGTCAGAAGTAAATCTTTTGTATTCTTCAATTACTTTTGTCATAATCGGGTTTGCCTCCATTAATTCTTTTTCTATAGCTTTTAAATTTTTGCTTGTAAAAAATTTCATCCAAGTTAATAATCTATTCTTTTTAAGTTCGTTTAAAGTCGATTTTTCAATTATTTCAATAAATCGTTTCGCTTCTATAATATGCATTTGAATAAAATCTAAATCTATATTATGGTTTTTCGTGTCGATTAATTTAAAACAGCGATGCGGTTTGCCTTCGTCTCCGAAATCTAAATTAAAATTTAATAAATTTATACTTATTATTCTTGGAAGATTTTTATAATCTTCGCCTTCTCTCAATTCGTTTACAATATTTTTTGAAATATAATAAAAAATTCTTTTTACGAAATCCATATTTCCGCAAAGTTGAACTTCGATTATAACGGTTTGATTGTCTTTAGTTTTTGCTTTAATGTCTATAATTGATTCTTTTAAATCAATATTTTCAGATAAATTATAAGGGTCTATTATTTCTAAATCTTTAACTTCTTCAAAATTGAAATCACTTAAAGCGGCGTTAACCATATCCTCAAGCATATTTTCATTTCCGTTTTTGCCGAGTAAATATCGGACAAATAAATCATTTAGTTTATCAATTTCTCTATTTCTTTTCATAAGAATATTATAACAGAATAATTTTATTTGTCAAAATTTAAATTATAATTAATTTAAATTAAATTTATAAAATTATATATGCTAATAAAATAAAGATAAAAAAATAACCTCTATGTTCAAAAAGAGCATAGGGGTTTTATTTTATAAATGAAGATAATAATTTATTTTTATATGCTGTTATTTTTTAAAGTCCGAAATATAAGCAAAGTTAAATAATTTTAATCTCTACTTCTAACTTTAGATAACAATCTTAAAATTTCCAAATATAACCATACCAAAGTAACAAGCAAACCAAAAGCGCTATACCATTCAAAATATTTCGGCATATTCATATTAGCTCCTTGTTCTATAAAATCGAAATCAAGAAGTAAATTAAAAGAAGCTATAGCGACTATAACAACGCTTATTACTATTCCGATAGGACTAGAATCGTTTAAAAAAGGAACCGACATTTTAAAAAAACCAAGTATAAAATTTATAAAATATACTATCGCAATGCATAGAGTAGCGCCGAATATAACGCTTCTAAATTTATCGTTTACTTTTATTATTCTAAATCTGTATAACAAAAGCATAATAAGTAAATCTGCAGAAGTAAAAAATACGGCTTGAACTACTATTCCTTCATAAACCGCATTAAATATAAAAGATACTCCGCCTATTGCAACGCCTTCTAAAATAGCGTAAAGAATAGAAAAAGTTTTTGACATTTCTTTTTTGAATATCATTATAATAGCAAGCAAAAGCGCTCCGATACTTGAAACCATAACCGCGGGATATAATAATTCTATATTTCTTGCCAAAACAAAATAAACGCTAACCAAAGCGGAAAGCATAAGTATTAAAGATAACATTATAGCTTTATTAATAGCTCCGTTTATTGTCATTGTATCTTCATTTGAATTTTTAATCGCATAATCAAACGCTTTGTTTGATAAAGCTGGATTTGCCATATTTAATCTCCTTAATTGTTTAATTTTAATTTTAGATATTATATATTATAAAAAATAAATATCAAATTAATTTAATTATAGATAAAATATAAATCTTTTTATACTTTTTATATTAATAATATAAATTATGATATTGAAAAAAAAGAAAAAACGGTATATAGTAATACTTTATAAAAATATTTATAAAATTATTAATTGGGATTTTTCATGAAAATTTATGATATTGAAATGATAAGAGAATTTTATAAAAATTATTCCGCTAAAATTGACAGAATAAGAAACAAAATTAAAAAACCGTTGACTTTGTCGGAAAAAATATTATTCGCTCATTTATATAATGAAAACGATATTAAAGATTTTAAACGCTCTGAAGATTATGCAAATTTTAAACCCGATAGAGTCGCTATGCAAGACGCTACGGCTCAAATGACGCTTTTGCAATTTATGAATGCGGGAAAAGAATCTTCAAGCGTTCCAGCTACGATACATTGCGACCATTTGATTCAGGCTTATAAAGGAGCGGAAGAAGATTTAAAAAATGCAATAAATATAAATAAAGAAGTTTATGATTTTCTTCAAAGCGTGGCTAAAAAATACGGATTAGGTTTTTGGGAAGCGGGTTCGGGAATAATACATCAAATAGTTTTGGAAAATTACGCTTTTCCAGGCGGTATGATGATTGGAACAGATTCGCATACTCCAAATGCCGGCGGTTTAGGAATGATGGCAATCGGAGTTGGCGGAGCGGATGCCGTTGATGTTATGACGGGAATGGAATGGGAATTAAAAATACCTAATTTAATAGGCGTTAAACTTACAGGCGAGTTAAACGGTTGGGCGAGCGCTAAAGATGTTATATTAAAATTGGCGGGAATTTTAACCGTAAAGGGAGCGACTAATTGCATTATAGAATATTTCGACGAAGGCGCTTTAAATCTTTCTGCCGTAGGAAAAAGTTCAATATGCAATATGGGAGCGGAAGTTGGAGCTACGACTTCAATATTTCCTTTCGATAATAATATAAAAGAATATTTGATTAAAACGGGAAGAGAAGAGGTTGCAAAATTATCAGAAGAGAATTCAAATAATTTAAAAGCGGATGAAGAAGTTTATAAAAATCCTTCAAAGTTTTACGATAAAATAATAGAAATAAATTTATCCGAATTAGAACCTTATATTAACGGACCTTTTACTCCTGACTCGGCTTCAAAAATTAGCGATTTTGCAAAAAAAGTTGAAGAAAATAAATATCCCGAAAAAATGGAAGTCGGGCTTATAGGTTCTTGCACAAACTCTTCTTATTATGATTTAAGTAAAGCGGCTTCTATAGCTCGTCAAGTTAAAGAAAAAAAATTAAAAGTCAAATCTCAAATAATAATTAATCCAGGCTCTTTAAACTCATATAACGCAGCATTAAAAGAAGGAATTATAGACGATTTTAAAAATATAAACGCCATTATAATGACAAACGCTTGCGGACCTTGTATTGGGCAGTGGAAAAGAATAACTGACGATAACAATAAAGTAAATTCAATAGTGACTTCTTTTAATAGAAATTTCGCAAAAAGAGCGGACGGAAATCCAAATACTCATGCTTTTATAGCTTCCCCCGAAATAGTTATGGCTTTAAGCATAGCGGGAGATTTAAAATTTAATCCATTAAAAGATTATTTGATAAACGAAGACGGAGAAAAAGTAAAATTAGATATTCCAACGGGAGAGATTTTTCCTAAAAACGGACTTAATATAGAAAATGCAGAAATTGAAAATAGAGAAAATATTGCAGATTCAAAAGTTGAAATTATAATAAATAAAGATTCTAATCGATTGCAATTATTAAAACCTTTTCCAAAATTTAATGCGGAAGATTTTAAGAATATGCCTTTACTTATAAAAGCGAAAGGAAAATGCACAACCGACCATATTTCTATGGCGGGAGTTTGGTTAAAATTTAGAGGACATTTAGAAAATATTTCTGACAATATGTTAATGGGAGCGGTTAATTATTTTAACGATAAAACAAATTGCGTATTTAATCAATTAAGCGGAAATTATGAAGAGGTTTCAAAAGTCGCTAAAGAATATAAATTAAATAATATATCTTCTATTGTAGTTGCCGAAGAAAATTACGGCGAAGGTTCAAGCAGAGAACATGCGGCGATGGAGCCGAGATTTTTAAATGTAAAGGTTATTTTAGTAAAAAGTTTTGCAAGAATTCATGAAACGAATTTAAAAAAACAAGGAATGCTTGCTATAACATTTAAAGATAAAAACGATTATGATAAAATTAAAGAAAAAGATAAAATTTCAATAGAAAATATAGAATCTTTTTCGCCGAATAAATCTTTATTAATTAAGGTAGTCAGAGAAGATAAAAAAGAAATTTATTTTGAGGCTTTGCATACTTATAACGAGACTCAAATAGAATGGTTTAAAAACGGAGGAGCTTTAAATACTCTTCTAAAAAATAATTAATTAAAAATAATAAATAATAAATAATAAATTTAATAAAAATTTTAATAAAATAAAAAAAATAATCAAAGGCTATATTATGAGCAAAGTTGAAATGAAAAACGGAAAATTAATTATTCCAGATAAAATTTCTATTCCTTTTATAGAAGGAGACGGAGTCGGCGCTGAAATAACACCAATATCTCAACAAATTATAAACGAAGCGATTAAAAAAGCTTATAACGGAAAAAAATCTATAGAATGGATTGAAGTTTTCGCGGGAGATAAAGCTTTAAAAGAATTTGGAACTCATTTGCCAGAAGAGACAATAAAAACTTTTTCAAAATATTTGATTGGAATAAAAGGACCATTAACGACTCCTATAGGAGAAGGCATCCGTTCTTTAAATGTGGCTTTGCGTCAAACTTTAGATTTATATGTTTGTTTAAGACCGATAAGATGGTTTAAGGGAATTTCATCGCCTGTAAAAGAACCGAATAAAGTTAATATGATTGTATTTAGAGAGAATACGGAAGATATATACGCGGGAATAGAATGGAAAAACGGAACTAAAGAAGCTAAAAAATTTTACGAATTCTTAAAAAACGAAATGGGAATAAATAAAGTTAGATTTCCAAAAACTTCTTCGTTTGGAGTAAAGCCCGTTTCTGAAGAAGGTTCAAAAAGATTAATTTCTTCTGCCATAAAATACGCTATTAAATTTAATTTGCCTTCGGTTACGATAGTTCATAAAGGAAATATAATGAAATTTACGGAAGGAGCTTTTAGAAAATACGGATACGAAATTGCAAGAGAAGATTTTTATGAAAAAACTTTTACTATGGAAGAATTTAACGAAATAAAAAAAGATTTTGGAGAAGATAAAGCGAAAGAAAAATTAAAAGAAGCTAAAGAAAAAAGAAAAGTTATAATAAAGGATAATATAGCGGATGCATTTTTGCAAAATACTTTATTAAAGCCAGAAGATTATTCTGTTATAGCGACTTTAAATTTGAACGGAGATTATATATCCGACCAGCTTGCGGCTATGGTTGGAGGAATCGGAATAGCGCCAGGAGGAAATATTAATTATGAAACTGGACATTCTATTTTTGAAGCTACGCATGGAACTGCGCCAGATATAGCTAGAAAAAATAAGGCAAATCCATGCTCTTTAATTCTCTCTTCTGTTATGGCTTTAGAATATTTGAATTTAAATGAAGCCGCTGATTTGATTATAAAAGCTTTAGAAAAATCTTTTGAAGAAGGATTTGCAACCGAAGATTTGGCTTTATTTATGGAAAACGGAAAACCTTTAGGAACTAAAGAATTTGGAGATAAAATACTTTCTTTATTGCAAGAAAAATTATAAACTATTTAATTAACGGAGTATAAAATGAAAAAAGAATATTTATTATATAAACTATACGACCATTCAAAAAAAAGAGTTCATATAAATAACGAACTTTTTGAAAAGTATAATGTTAAAAGAGGATTAAGAAATAAAGACGGCACGGGAGTTTTGGTTGGGCTTACAAATATAGGCGATGTCGTAGGATATAAGAAAAACGAAAACGGCGAAGTTTGTCCTATAGACGGAAAATTATTTTATAGAGGATACGATTTAGAAGATATAACGAAAGATATTTTACAAAGCAAAAGATTTGGTTATGAGGAGGTATGTTATTTACTTCTTTCGGGAAAACTTCCCGATATGGAGAGATTAAAATCTTTTAATGAAATTATAAAAGAAAATATGTATTTGGATAAAAAAACTATAATGCATATAATAGATTTAGAAGGGCAAAATATAATGAATATTCTTTCAAGAAGCGTGCTTGAAATGTATATTCATGACCCGAATCCTGAAGATTTATCTTTAGAAAATTTAATGATTCAATCTATACGATTAATAGCGCAAATTCCCGCCGTTATAGCCTACGCTTATAATATGTATCATTATAGCGTATTTCATAAGTATTTAAATATTATTCTTCCAAAAACAAAATATTCTATAGCGGAAAATTTTTTATATATGCTTAAACAAGATTTTACTCATTTAGAAGCTAGAATGTTAGATTTGCTTTTGATACTTCATGCGGAACATGGCGGAGGAACTAATTCAACATTTACCGTGAGAGTGACAAGTTCGGCGCGCACAGATACTTATTCAAGCATTTCTGCAGGTATTGGTTCTCTTAAAGGAGATTTGCATGGCGGAGCTAATATAAAAGTAGCCGATATGTTTAATCATTTAAAAGAAGTTATAACCGATTGGAAAAATAAAAAAGAATTGGACGCTTATTTAATAAAAATCTTAAATAAAGAGGCATACGATAAAAGCGGATTAATTTACGGAATGGGGCATGCGGTTTATACTTTATCGGACCCGAGAGCGGTTATATTAAAAGAGTTGGCAAGAGAGCTTGTAAAAGAAAAAGGCAAAGAAAAAGAATTTGAATTTTTAGAGCTTATAGAACAAAGAGCTATAGAATGCTTTATAAAAGTTAAGGGAGAAAATAAAAGAGTTTGCGCAAATGTAGATTTGTATTCGGGATTTATATACGATATGCTAGGAATACCGAAAGAAATTTATACTTCTTTATTTGCTATGGCGAGAATAGTCGGTTGGTGCGCTCATAGAATCGAGGAGCTTAATTTTGACGCAAGAAGAATAATAAGACCCGCTTATAAGAATGTAACAGAACCTATTGAATTTACTCCGATGGAAGATAGATAATTATTTTTTATTTTCCATTAAAAGTATAGTTTTAGTATTTAGAGATGAAATATATTGAGTTTCTTGAATAGGCATTGTAGTCCAATCTATAGGTCTTTTAGGTTTGCCGTTTTTGTAAAAATATGTATCACACCATAATATAAAAATGTCAAAATAATATGATGGAGGATAATAGAATATATTTTGCCCCATTTCTATTAATTCGGGAAAACGACCTTTATAACCTTTATCTTCTCCGTATTCTTCAAATCTATAACCATAATAAAAATAAGTTTCTTCATTCGGAGCTATAATGCCAAATATATCTTTCAAATTAAATTTAATATAATATATTCCGCATAAATCATTATGATAATTAGTAGCGCCCCAAAATTTAAGAGTATAATTTTTGCCTTTTCTTGTTTTTACGCTTATATCTCCGTTATCTAAAAAAGTATAGGTATTTTCAACATCTTTCTCTTCTATAATTTTACCCGCAACTTTATTTTTCCAATCGTTATTTTCAGTAGTAGTCGTTGAAGTATTTATCCCTGTATAATCATATTCATATATTTTACCTTCTTCAAAAATAATGTCTTTCGTAAAAAAAGGACCATTATTACATTTACAATTTGTAGAAATATTTATAGCTTCATAATACATATTTAAATTATTAGAAATATAATAAAGTCCGTATAAATCGCCATTACAATTAGTAGCTCCCCAAAAAGTATATTTATCATTAATTTCCGTAGTATTATTTGTATATTTAATAGTAAGATTTCCTATATTATCAAAATAAAAATTTGCTTGCTTATAATAAGGCGTTTGTCCATTAAGAACTTTATTTTTCATTTGTTCTTTCCATTCACTAGCGTCTTTGCTGTCAGTTTGAGATGGTTTTAATTTTGTATTATCATAAGTGGAGTTAGTTTTTGTTGATTTTAATACCGCATCTCTTGATTTTTTTGCTAAACCTTCATTTCTAGAAATGCTTCCGTCTTTATTCCAAATTGAAACTTTATCTTTAATTAATCCATTTTCATACATTAAAGAATTAAGCACTTCAATTTTTCCGTCACTTTTCTTATAATAATAGCATGCAATTTGAGGATTCTCGGGAAGCATTCCCCAAAATATGCAATTTGTTTCTATTTTGCCTTTTATATATATGTTTGTTATATTGGCGTCATTGTCGAAATAATATCTTTTATATCCGCTATCGATTGTAAAGTGCCAGCTTGTTAGACCTTTATAATATGCCATTAATTCGCCTTTGGGATATTGTTTTTTCATTTCCATTAATTTTACTAAAAAATCTTTTGCGACTTTAGTGTCTTTTTGAGGTGGTTCATAATTATATTTTGTAAGTCTAGAATTTCCGTTATTACCGCCATTATTACCCCCCCCCCGTTATATCTCGAGATTTACGGCAACTTGTAATAAGTAATATTATAAAAATTATTGAAATTATTTTATTTTTCATTTTGTTTTTAATTCCTTTTAATTATTAAAAAATTTATGGAAATTATACTATAATTAAAAAAATAATCAAATTTGAAAATCGATTATAATTTTTATTTTAATTAAATAAAGTTAAATAAAAAACAAGGAGTTTAAACCCCTTGTTATTATACATTGTCTTAAAAAGAAATATAAATAATATTATCTTTTAGCTTGTTCGTATTGTTTAGGAAAAGGAATATCTATTCCTAAAATTCTTGCAGCTTGCAAAGCCCAATAAGGATTTCTTAAAAGCTCTCTTCCGATATAAACCGCATCCGCCGCTCCGTTTCTAACTATCATATTAGCCATTTTTGGCTCGCTTAAAAGTCCGCCTCCGATACAAGGAACGGTTATATATTGTTTTAATTCTCTTGCAAAAGGTATTTGATAACCTTCATAAGGAATTATTTTTCCATCCGCAGTCACAGCGCCAGTGCTTACATTTATAGAATCAAATAATTTTTCATTTTCAAGAGGCTTTAACATTTCGGCAAAATCTTTAACCGTGTTTCCGCCTTCTTTCCAATCGTAAGAAGAAATTCTTATTTGAATCGGGAAGTCTTTTCCTACGGCTTCTCTTCCTTTTCTTAAAACTTCTTCCAATATTTTTACTCTATTTTTTCCGTATTCGTCCTCTCTCTTATTTGAAAGCGGAGATAAAAATTCAGAAATCAAATAACCATGCGCCGCATGAATTTCTATTAAATCAAATCCCGCTTTAACCGCTCTTTTAAAAGCGCTAGCAAAAGCGTCAACAACTTCTTTTATATCTTCTTTTGTCATTTCAACGGGCGTTCTGTATTTATCGTTAAACGCTATCGGGCTTGGCGCGTGAATTTTATCGGTTTTTACAGATTCGCATTTTCTTCCCGCATGATTAATTTGAATTCCAATTTTAGCTCCGTTATTATGAACGGCGTTTACAAGTTTGCTTAAGCCTTCTATATATTTGTCGTCCCAAATAGCCAAATCGTTATCGGTTATCATGCTTATATAAGGCAAAACTCCCGTAGCTTCAACTATGATTAATCCCGCTCCGCCAATCGCTCTTGTAGTATAATGTTGAATATGCCAATCGTTTACAAATCCGTCTTCTGCGCTATACATACACATAGGCGGCATTACTATACGATTTTTAATTTCAAGATTTCCTATTTTTAATGGCGTAAATAAATTACTTTTTTCAGGTTTCATTTTTTCCTCCGTAGAATTTTTATTAAATAATTATATTGAATATAATATATAAGAAATATAAATAATTCAAGAGTTTAAATTTTATAGATTACATTGACTTTAAAAAATGTATATCGATTATCTCGCCGTCTTCTTTTATATAAATCGCAAATATATCGTATTTGTCGTATATAATAACTTCAAAAAATAATTTTTCGTAGATTTTATCGTATTTATTAGCGTAAACTATTTTTGGATTTTTAAAATTTTTACTTATTGAATTAAGAATTTTTTTAGGCAAAACTTCTTGAGGTATCGGCTCAAAAGAACTGTCTATTTTAATCCAATCTCCATATCCGTTAAAAGATATTATAGCTTCATTTTCAAGAGTCACTTTATATATATCGTCTTCTAAAGAAATATTATTTATTTTAAAATCGGGAAATACTAAATGCATAAAATTAAAAGCGTTTTTCGGCAAATCTTGAGCGTTTAGAAAATTATAAAATAAAGCGATTATAATAAAAAAGTATTTGTATTGTTTCATAATTCTGCCTCTTTAATTTATTTTATTAAAAAACGGAAATTCCCGAATCTGCTCTCGACTCGCATGCTCCGTATAAAATATTATTTTCGTTTTTAAATATTATCTGTCCTCTTCCAAAATATCCAAAATAATTTTTATCGGATTTTCTAATAATATTATGTCCTAATTTTGAAAGTTTATTTGCTATTTTATTATCGAAGTTATTTTCTATCTCTATAGTTTTTTCTCCAACCCATTGCCATCTTGGTTTATCTAAAGAAGATTGAGGATTTAAATTTTCGTCTATCATATTAGTTAATATTTGCAAATGTCCTTGCGGTTGCATAAAAGCGCCCATAACTCCGAAAGCTCCTATTGGCTTATTGTCTTTGCATAAAAATCCAGGTATTATTGTATGATAAGGTTTTTTTCTAGGCGCTATAAAATTGTCGGATTCTCTATCTAATGAAAAATTAGCTCCTCTATTATGCAAAGCTATTCCCGTTTTTGGAATTACTATTCCCGAACCGAACGCCGTATAATTGCTTTGTATAAAAGAAACCATATTTCCGTCTTTATCTGCGGTAGCTAAATAAACAGTATCGCCTGAAGAAAAAATATTTTCTTTAGGTTGCAAAGTTTTATTTATAGAAATTAATTTAGCTCTTTTTTTAGAATATTCTTTAGAAAGCATTTCTTTTATAGAAGTTTGCATATATTTAATATCGGCGACATATTTTTTCGCGTCGGCAAATGCAAGTTTTAAAGATTCTATTTGAAAATGCAAATTTATCTCTTCAAAATTTTCAAGAATATTCAAAGCCATTAAAACGGTTATTCCATGTCCGTTTGGCGGAATTTCGTAAATATCATAACCTTTATAATTTGTTTTTATCGGCTCAACCCATTCGGGATAATAATCGTTTAAATCTTCTTTTGACAAATAACCTTTATGTTTTTTCATGAATTTGTCTATTTTTTCGGCAATCTCGCCTCTATAAAAACACTCGCTATTAGTTTCGCCAATTTCTTTAAGAGTTTTTGCATGATATGGCAATTTTACTATATCGCCAAGTTCGGGAGGCTTACCGTTAAAAGTAAAAGTTTCAAACCAATATTTAAACTCTTCTATTTTATTATTATTCGATGCATTCAAATAAATATTAAAAGCTTCTTTCCAATCTAATGCGACAGTAGGTTGAATTGCAAATCCTTCTTCGGCGTATTTTATAGCGGGTTTCAAAACTTCGATTAATTTTAATTTTCCAAATCTTTTATTTAACGCAGCCCAAGTTGCAGGAATTCCTCCGACTGTAATCGGAATAAGTCCGTAAAGAGGAATTTTATTTAAATTGAGAGATAATATTTTTTCTATATCCAAATTTTTAGGAGAAAATCCGCTTCCGTTTATAGCGTAAATTTTATTTTTAAAATAAATTATAGCGAAAGCGTCTCCGCCAAGTCCGTTTGAAGTAGGCTCTACAACGGTTAAAGCCGCGGCAGTAGCGATTGCAGAATCGATAGCGTTTCCGCCTTTTTTCAAAATTTCAATTCCCGCCTCTGAAGCTAAAATATTGCTTGTCGCAACCATTCCGTTTTTAGCGAAAATAGAATTTCGTTTTGAAGGATAAGGATTATTATAAAAATCAAAATTCATTTTATTATTATAACATAATTAACATAATATTGAAAGTAAAATTAAAAAAATTATTATAATTGATATTTTTAAAAATAAAAACGATTATTTTATACGACAATTATTTTTTAAGAATCCAATAATTTTTTAGCATACTCGTTGCTAATTCTTGAAATATTTCCCGCTCCTAAAGTTAAAATTATATCTCCGTCTTTTTTCATTTTATCTAATTCGGGAATTATATCGTCTATATTTTTTATATATTTTGTTTTATTATTTCCGTTTTTTACAATATCAAAAATCGTCTCTCCGCTTATGCCTGCAATTTCATTTTCTCCCGCCGCATAAATATCGGTAATGATTAAATTGTCCGCATACTCAAAAGCGTCCTTAAAATAGTTTAATAATAATTCCGTTCGGCTATATCTATGAGGCTGAAATATCGCTATTATTCTTCTGTCTTTATAAGCTAATTTAATCGAAGAGAGAGTCGCTTTTATTTCAGTCGGATGATGGGCATAATCGTCAAATATAATTATTTCTTTGTCATACAATTTATTTAATCTTCTTCCGACTCCTTCAAATGTTTTAAGTCCTTCTTTTATAATTTTTGTATCAATATCTAAATGATAACAAACTCCGATTGAAGCGAGAGAGTTTAAAATATTATGATTTCCAATTAAAGGAATTTCAAATTCTCCTAAAGATTTATTTTTATAATACGCGGTAAAATAAGTCGTTGAAGTTTCAATTCTTATAGAATTTTTATCGACATAAAAATCGTATTTGTCCGAAAAACCGTAAGAATAATATTTTTTAACCGCGCTTTTTGACAAATCTTTAACGACATTATCTTCAAAGCATAAAAAAGAGCATCCGTAAAAAGGAACTTTATTTATAAACTCTAAAAATGCAACTCTCAAATTTTCAACATTTTTATAATAATCCAAATGGTCGTTATCGATATTTGTCACGATATTAATAACGGGCGATAATCTCAAAAAACTTCCATCGCTTTCATCGGCTTCGCAAACCAAATATTCGCTATTCAAATCTTCGCATAGAGCGTTGCTTTTCAAATTAAAATGATTTCCGCCTATTATACAAATGGGATTTAAATCCGCGTAAACCATTATTTGACTTATTAAAGATGTTGTAGTAGTTTTTCCATGAGAACCTGAAATTGCTATTCCATATTTTAAACGCATGAGTTCGGCAAGCATTTCGCCTCTTGAGATAACCATAATCTTTTTTTTCTTCGCTTCTATTATCTCCTCGTTAGTCGGACTTATAGCAGAAGAAGTGACAACCGCTATAATATCGTCTTCTATATTTTTAGCTTTATGTCCGTAAAAAATTTTTATTCCGCTTTTTTCCAAAGATTTTGTTTTTTCCGTTTTTGATAAATCGCTTCCCGTTATCGTATAACCCATAGCGTTTAGGACGCTCGCAATCGCGCTCATTCCAATTCCGCCTATTCCTACAAAATGTATTTTTTCTTTTTTCTTCGTAAACATATTTTAAGCGTATCCTATTCTGTTAATAATTTAATTTATAAAATTACTTTTTAATTTTTATTTTATCCGTTTCTAATTTATCAATAATATCGGCTACTATTGAAGAAACAGATTTTGCAGTAAAATTTTTCTTAATATTATTTCGCATTGTTTGAAGTCTTTCATTATTATTTAAATTTTTTATTATAATATTGCTTAATTTATCTTTATCAAGTTCGGCTTCTTCCATTAAATAAGCCATATCTTTATTTGACAAATCCAAAGCGTTATAATATTGATGATTATTTGCAGCATAAGGAAAAGGAATTAAAATCGAAGGAAGATTAACCGCCAATATCTCGCTTATAGAACTGCTTCCCGCTCTCGAAACCATAAAATCCGCCGCATGCATCAAAGTCGGCATATCTCTATAATAACTATGAACGGTTATATTATTTAATTTAGCAATATTAACTTTTTCAATCATTTGATTTGCCCATTTCGGACCTGCAAGCCAAACTATGCGCAAATTTTCAACTTTACTTTGAATAGGTTTTATGCATTCAAAAAATAATTCGTTTAATTTCAAAGCGCCTTGAGAGCCTCCCATGATTACGAGCAGTTTTTCGTTTTCTTTTAATCGCATTACATTTCTTGCGCTTTCTCTATTAACCACAAAAAAATCTTCTCTAACGGGATTTCCAAAAACTTTTCCTTTAGGCATATATTCCAAACTTTTAGTAAAAGTTAAATAACAACATTTTGCATGTTTATAAAATATTCTATTTACTTTTCCTGGAATAGAATTCTGTTCGCATAAAAAAATCGGAATATGATTCCATTTAGCGACATATAAAACGGGCAAAGCGACAAATCCGCCCATTCCTATTATGCAAGCAGGCTTTTGTTTTTTTATTATTTCTTTTGCCTTAAATAAAGCGGGAATAAATTTCAATATAAAAGCTATATTTTTTAATATATTTCCAGGAGCGTTTATATTTATGCTATTAAAATTATAATGATTTGGAATTAAATTATAATCTTTTTGAGCGACAACGAGTCTTGGATTATGTCCTAATTTTTTTAAAAAGTCGTAAATAGAAATTGCGGGAGTTATATGCCCCGCCGTTCCTCCGCCGCATAATACTATATTCATAGCTCTCTCCTTTGAGTTATTTTTAATAAAATAGCAAACATAATCATATTTACGGCTAAAGCGTTTCGTCCATAGCTTATTATAGGCAAAGGCATTCCCGTTGTCGGAATCATAAGAGTCGCTACCATAATATTTAAATATGCTTGCAAACTTATAAATATAGTTATTCCGAAAGAAATATTTTTTAAAAATAAATCTTTAATTCGAGACGATATAATAAATCCTCTTATAGTAAAAGATAAAAAAAGCGATAGAATTATTATATCGCCAATCAAACCATATTTTTGAGAAACCGAAGCGAATATAAAATCTGTTAAAGCGGCTGGCAAATGAACGCTAATCTCTCCGATATTTTCATCGGGAATTCCATAAATTCCGCCATAATTAAAAGCCAATTTTGCTCTTCTTATTTGATAAATATCTTCTTCCGATTGATTTTTAGGGTCAAAATAAGCGTTTACTCTGCTTTTCATATACGGAACATTAAATACAAAAATAACGAATAAAGCTAAAAGAAATATAGCGGATATTATTAAAGTTTTATTTGGAATGCCCGCATAAGAAAATATTGAAAAGCCAACCATTGCAAATAATAAAGCCGTTCCCGAATCAGGCTCTATCAATATAAGAACCGAAATTAATAACAAAACTATAAGAGGAGGAAATAAACCTTTTTTAAAATCAAAAAGTTTTTCTCCTTTTTTACTTAAAACGCTTGCCAAATATATTGTAGTCGTTATCTTTGCAATTTCTGAAGGTTGAATTGTGAAACTTGAAGCGATTAAAATCCATCTTTTAGCGTAACTTCCTGGCACGGTTATTCCAAATATTAAAACGGCGACTAATAATAATAAAGTGACAACTAATAATAAAGGCACTATTTTATCGAGCAGATTAAAAAAGTCGGGCAATATAAGAATAAAAATCGTCATAACTAACATATATATAAGCAAATGCAAATGATTTTGAAAATACTGTCCGTTTGGCTCATGAAGAGTTTGCGCTCCGTAAATTGCCAAAAGTCCCGCAATCAATAACGCTATATATATTATAAGCAAATATTTATCGGGCATTAATTTTCTTCTTATCATAAAAAATCCGTTTTAAATTATTTTATAAATTAAAGACGCTTTCGCTTCTACAAAAGTTTTGCTGTTATAATTTGGAAGTCCGACATGCAAGCCTCCCGATAATAAAACATTTAACCTTAATCTGTCTTTTAAAAAATTAAAATAAATTATTCCCGCTATTCCTAATTTATGAGTCATTATTTTTGAGTTAAATAAATATGTTAAACTATAATATCCGCCTAAATATATAGGATTAATATTTGCAAGAATAAAAGCTTCGTCCATAATTTCAATTTCGCTCTGCTTATGCAATATTGAAGTTCTTGGCTCATAATAATAATTTCTATTTCCCGCAAAAATATAATTAAAGCTAAAATTATTTATAATTACAAGATTATTTAACTTAAAAACAATATACGGAGAGACATTAACCATAAAACCAAATGTGTTGTATTTTTGCTTTTTAAATAAAGCTTCGGCAGAGTAATCTATTCCTTCGTTTGTATCAAATCCCGCATAACCGAAATTCATGATATCATACATAATTATAAAATATCCGCCCGCTCTTATTCCGAAAAAAGATAAAGGTCTTATATCCGCATAAGCTCCAACCATATCTGAAGACAATGAAAAATTATTTTCAATTCCAAACTCTACTTTACTTCCGTCCCATAAAAAACCTTTTCTATTTTTATAAAAAGACATCCTATAATAAAATTTTGTTTCGGCGTTAAATTTAATCGGATTATAACCTCCAGAAGCGGTTTGCTCTATAAAAAGTTCATGCTTTCTTTTTGCAGGCGTTATATTATTAGTATTATTGGTAGATAAATTTGTAGGCGCTCTATTATATATGCTAAATACAGGCAAATCTCTTAAATTGATGTTAAAAAGGGTATTTATATTTGCATATACAAAATTAAAGCATAAAAAAAACGCCGCTATAATATTAATTTTTTTTAATTTCATTTATTCAACTTTATAAACATAATATTTTTATTTATATAATAATTTATATATTAAAAAAAGCAATATAAAATATTATAAAATTTTTTATTTAAAATCCTGCTAAATAAAACTAATTTATATGAAATGCAAAATTTGATTTTTTGCAAAAAATTCAAATAATATAAAATTAGAATAGACAATTAAAGGAATAAATTTTTCAACAACATTAAACAATTAACATAAACTTGTCAAAGAAACTGTAAAAATACGAAATTTACAAAATTTAAAAATATTACAATAAAATCTTTTATAATATTTAAATAATAACAATTTTTATATGGTTATCATAATATTCAGAATTATTTTTATAAATTCGCTTGATAAAATTCATACGATATGTTATAATTATTCGATAATTATTTATATTTTGAATTAAATTTAAGTTAAAATAAACGGGAGAAAATATGGAACAGAAAATTAGATTAGCGGAAGCAAAATACAAAAAAGAAGCGATTTTACCTTTTGAAATTGGCGATACGATAAAAGTTTGGGTAAAGATTATAGAAGGCGACAGAGAAAGATTGCAAGCTTTTGAAGGAGTCGTTATTTCGATTCGCGGAAAAGGAATAAGCAAAAGTTTTATTGTTCGTAAAATATCTTACGGAGTCGGAGTCGAAAGAATATTTTTAATTAACTCTCCGAGAATAGACCATGTCGATATTGTTCGTAAGGCTAAAGTCAGAAGGGCAAAATTATATTATTTGAGAAATAAAGTTGGAAAGAAAGCGAGATTGGTTGAAAGACTCGGAGTTAAAATTCCTAAACATTCCGATTTAATAAAAGCGGGGGAATCAAATAATGAAATAAAAAATGACGAAAATAATAATATAGCAAATAATGAAAATGAAATAATTAATAACGAAGCGAAATCTTCGGATAATAACCAATAAAAAATTTAAGGTTTATAATAAAAGGAGGTTTTTATGGGGTATAAAATAGTTGAAAGAGAACAATGGTCTGAAAAAGTTTTTATGATGAAAGTTGTAGCTCCCGATATAGCAAAGCATCGTAAAGCTGGAAATTTTATTATTTTCAGATTAAACGAAATCGGCGAGAGAATTCCTCTCACTATAGCGGACGCGGATATTAAAGAGGGAACTATTACTATAGTGACTCAAAATATCGGATATTCTACGGCTAAACTTATGGAACTTCAAGTCGGCGATGAAATAATGGATATTATCGGTCCTTTAGGGCAACCTACTCATATTGAAAAACATGACGGAATAGTTTTATGTGTTGGCGGCGGAGTTGGAATCGCTCCTTTGCATCCAATCGCTCAAGCTCATCATAACAATGGGAATAGAGTTATTTCAATTTTGGGAGCGAGAGATAAATCATTAATAATTATGGAAGATATGATGAAAAAAATCTCCGAAGAAACTTTAATTTGCACTGACAATGGAAGCTATGGAGAGAAAGGACTTGTAACAGATATGATTAAAAGAGTTTACGATAAGGGCGAGAAAATATCCGAAGTAATTGCAATTGGTCCTGCAATAATGATGAAATTCGTAGCTAAACTTACAAAAGAATATAATCTTCCTACAACCGTTAGTTTAAATCCTATTATGATTGACGGAACGGGAATGTGTGGCTGCTGTAGAGTTTTGGTTGGAACTGAAACTAAATTTGCATGCGTTGAAGGACCGGAATTTGACGGGCATTTGGTAGATTTCGATTTATTAATGAAAAGGCAGGCAATGTATAAAAGAGAAGAACATGAATGTAATTTAAAATTAAGTTGATGTTTTTTAAGCCAAATATAAGTTTGCATAAAATTTGTTTTAAAGGTTTTGTCAAAGAAGGAATAAAATTAAAAATTTGTCTTTCTATACAAAATAATTTTATTTGCGCTTTAACTTTAAATAGTTTATTTGGCGATTTGTATATAATAAATAGAAAAATTAAAATTGGTTATAATGAAAAAATCGGAGAGCTTTTTTGTTACGATTTTGTAAAATTAGAATATAAGAAATTAAATTTTATAGAATTAAATTTAATTATTTATTGGAGAGAATTTTTTTTAATTATTCTTCCAAATATATTTTTTAATTTAGAATGTAAAGCAAATATAAATATTTTAATTAAAGTTTTATTTAAAACATTTAATAAATATATTAATGAAAAATACGAAATAAATATATTTAAAGAGTTTTTAAAATTGATAAAAAATAAATTTAGGTTGTAGAGTTTATGAAGAAAATAATTATTTTATTAATGTCGATTTTTATTTTATCATGCGAAACATTGCAAAATTCAGCAAGAGAACTTTCAAGAAGTTTTATAGAAGAAAATAAACCCGACATAACTGTTAAAAGCGCAAAATTAAAAAGCATAACTTTAAACGATATAACTTTAGAATGCGTTTTAGATATAAAAAATAATCTTTCCGTTGAGCTTCCTATAGAAAAAATAGAAATAGAATTAATAAATACAAGCGATAAAGTATTTTCAAAGGCTTATTCTGTTGAATCTCTAAAAATTCCTGCAAATGAAACTATGGCTAAAACTATAATTTTTAATGCAAAATATTTTGAAGTTTATTCCACCGTTCTTACTTCGTTAAAAAATAGAAATTTGAAATGCGTTGCTAAAACTTATATAACTTTCACTATGGCGAGAATGAAATTTAGATTTCCTTATACAAAAGAAGTTGTATTTATAGAATGAAATTTTATTTGATTTAAAGATTGACAAAAATATAAAAATGTAATATAATATTATCAATTAAAAATATTAGGAGTTTTTTATGAAAAAAATTATTATTTTATTAATTATTATATCGGTTTTAATTATTCAATGTTCAAATGAAACTTCTGGCGAGAGTGAAAAATCCGAAACAGAATTTATTGAAGATGACGCGGATAATTTTGTTTATGAGGAAGCAGAAACAAACATTATAAAAACTAATGAAACTAAAACTATATCTAAAGAAAAGAAAATAAGTGAAATAAAAACAAACGAAATTAAAACGACTAACGAAAGCGAAGAAAATAAAGCAAATGAAAATTCAGAAATTAAAAATGCCAATGAAACTGTAAGCGAAAATAAAATTAATGACACTGAAAAAATTGTTTATATAGCAAAAACGGGTAAAAAATATCATATTGAAAATTGCCGAACTTTGCGAGGCGAGAAGGAAGCCGTAGATTTGAACGAAGCAATAAAAAATGGGTATGAAGCTTGTAAGATTTGTAAGCCTGATGGTATTTAAGATATTAGTTTATATTTAAAAGTTATATTTTTTAATATTAACTATATATAAAATATTCTATTCTATTATTTTGAATTTATTTTAAGCCTATCTCTCAACTTTTTAATGGATATCCACCAAGCTATTTTGTCAATTAGATTATTTGGATTTTGATTAATTATAATAAAAATGTTAATATCTAATTTAAATAATATTAATATCGGCAGTTTTTAAAATCGTTTTGTATTAAATATTATATTAAATTAAAAAATCTTATAACACTTTATCAAATTCTTTATGCATCTCTTATATTTTTTGATAAATTTCATTAATACATACTTCATTTATTTTTTCATCATCACTATTATTAATTTTAGAATACATATATTTTTTTATTATTATATAAAAATTATTTATATTTTTATAATAATTTAATAATAGTTTATATTCATTATTAGATAAGGATTTATCTTCTATTTTTTATCATAAACTTTATTTAGATAATATTTTATTTTTTTAATTCTTTATAAAAAAATTAAAGAAGCAATGCCATTTTATTAAAGAAGTTTAATATACTATTGACACAATCTATATTTGAATGTATATACCTTATACGACTTTCATTAAGGCTTTTATAATTTTTATATAAAAATAGATTAACTTCTATATCGTAGCATATATTAGCAATTGTATTAATACTACTTTCCAAATCTGACTGTATAAGATAAATAATATTATTAACTTTCTTTTGATTATCTATTTCTTTTTCTTGCTGTTCATTTATTTCGTTTAATTTACGGTTAATCGAAATACTATATATTGATTCTATAATAGGAACTATGCATAATATTATAGATGTTATTAGTGTTATAAAATCAAATAAGGATGGTTTAAGCAAATTTGAAATTGTATAATTATTTAAGCCTATATTTGTTATTTAAGTATAATTAGTAATATAGCTATTTACAAAATTATATGCATATTATAGTCTATTTTTAAAATAAATATACCCGCAACTAATTACAATTCGCTAATCTCCCACATTCCCATATACTTATCTGGAGCTGTATATTGATAATCCTCTTTAATCATTAAAATAGGTTTTGGAAAATTAAAAGGCGGTTTTTCTAAATTCAAATATCTACAATCGCCTAAGTTTATATCATTTGTTAAATTATCTTCTATATATGGCATAGAACTTGCTATTAAATATTTACTACCGCTGTTTTTTATATTATTTATAGCCTTTATAACATAATCAAGCGGTAAATGTTGCCAACAATCTCTCGTAAATATTAAATCGACTTTATCTAATTTATCGCTACATATATTTAAAACTTTAAATTTTATATTTTCATTGGAATATTTATTATTATTTGCATCGACAATTTCGGATACAATATCGCATCCCGTATATGATTCAAAATTATTAACTATTTCTTTCATCCAATTAAAATCTCCGCAAGGTATATCCAATATGCTTTTCATATTATAATTTTTTACTATATCTATCAATCTATTTCTTAAAGTTTTCGTGCTTTTTAATTCCGAACCTTGCCCTGAAAAACTTTCTTTTGAACCCCAATAATTAGTTTTATATATTTTGGTAAAAACAATTTTATTTTCCAGATTTAATATTCCATTAATTACTTTCATATTATATTCTATCTCATTTAATCTTTCATTAATGACGCATATATCATTAATTGTAGGTTTCTTTTTTTATATTAATCTTCAATCCCAAAAGACTAATTTTTTTATATTTTTCCGTGTTTTCAATATTAAATAGCATAATTAACTCCTGCATTTTAAAATACTTTTATAATAATCTATAAATTTATCAGCCATAATTTTGGCTGTAAATTTTTCTTCGTATATTCGTCTTCCGTTTTTCCCCATACTTCCCTAATATCTTTATTCTCAAGCATAGTCCCTTGAACTACAACCGTTATATCTTCAAAATTTATATTATTCATTTATTAACTCCTATTCTGTTTTCAAAATATATTCTTAAAATAGCGAAAAATATTATTTTTAATTTATTTTATAATGACTTTCAACATATTCGTTTATAGCTAAACTTATAAATTCGCTTCTATTTGCCGTTATGTCGTCAACAATTTTAATTAAATTTTCATCAAGAGTAATGTCTATTCTTTTTTTATTTTCTTTTCTTATTTTCGCTTCTATAAGAACTCTTAAATCGGCTTTATAATAACCTTTATTTTTTCTATCTTCTATTATTTCTTCAAGCGTTGAAGGTTTAGGAATTTTTTCTTTATCTTCAATCATAGCGTTTATATGCATTTGTAAAGCCGCATGAGAATTTTTAATAGTTTGCTCCAAAGTTTTTCCCGAGCTTATGCAACCTGGAAAATCGTAAAATATCGCATTATATCCGCCGTTCGTTTTGTATATATCGGCAATGTATCTCTCTATATTTTTTTTCATAACTCCTCCTTGTTTATTTTATTTTTCTTTTTATTTAGTTTTTTTAAAATTTTTAAATTCGTATGCTCTTCAATACTTTTAATTACATTGATATTTAAATCTTGTTTGCTATGATAGGGAACGGTTATTTTATTTTTATTAACCTTTGTTTAAATTGCATGTGGCTTCCTTTCTGATTAAAAAAATAATATCCGTTTTTCTTCAATATTTTTATAATTTCTTTGGCTTTCATACAAATTCAAATCTCTACTATACGCAATAATACACATAATACTTAATTTGTCAAGTAAAATATATTAATTATTATAAAATATATTTTTAAAAAATATTTAATTAAATTGTAATAATTCATATTTTTAATTTATTTATTTATATATTGATAATTGTATCAAAAATGATACTATTATAATATATAAAATGAAAAGCGTAAATAAATTAAATGAAAATAAAAAAACAAATCCTATAGGTTCTAATTTTATAGAATATTTGGCTGAAGAAGGAATTTTAGAAGAATGCTTGGCTTTATCTTCAAAAGAGTTAATAGTTTATCAATTAAGAAATATAATGAAAGAAGAAGCGATAACAAAACAAGAACTAGCAAATAGAATGCATACGAGCCGAGCTGCAATTAACAGATTATTAGACGAAAATAATCAATCGGTGACTTTGGATACTTTGGAAAAAGCGGCTAAATTTTTAAATAAGAAGTTGATTATTAAATTTGTATAAATATAAACGACTTTAAAAAATTTATAATTTATTTTTTGATTAAAAAGCATTAAAAAAATAAAAAATAAAACCTAATCTTTTAATAAACAACCTTCAACCTTTCTTTAAATCCCGCATCCAAATTTAAAAAATCTTCCAATTCTATATCTCCGTAAGCGTCTATAAAAATATATTCGTTTTGAGTTTTTATTAAATATTTTAAAATCTCTTTATTGAAACTTATCAAATAAAAAGAATCTTCGCATTTATAGAGTTTTCCGTCAAAAATATTTTCAATTTTCTTATCGAGCGTCTTTCCGCTAATAAGAAACATATTAACAACCTTATCGATAACGCTTAAATTTCTACGATTAATTAATTTTAAATTTTTATCTTTATCTATTATAATTTCGGGCTTATCTTCTAAAGTAAAAACTTTAAAGCCTAAATTTAAATCTTTATCTTTTGACGATTGAATTATTTTTTGAGCGGCTCTTTTTACTCTCTCTATTGTAATATCGCTAATTACAGGATTTTAGCTTTTTAATTCTTTCTTACAAAAATCATAAGCGCTCTTGCTTTTATCTTCTTTTATCTCTTCGTCAATTTGAACTAAAATAAACTCTCTATTGCCTTTATCTTCTGCGTTTAATTCCATAACCGCTTGGGCAGTCGTTCCGCTTCCTGCAAAAAAGTCTAAAATAATATCGTTTGAATTTCCTTGCATTGTAACGCTTTGTATAAGTTGTTTAAGTAAATTTATAGGTTTCGGGTCGTTAAATACAAGTTGTCCAAACAATTCTTCATTTTCAGTATTGCCATCAGAAGTCCAGACGCCAGATATAATAGAATACATTAAGGCTTGATTATTTTCGTTATTACGACAAACTAAATGAAATTTATCATTGTAAGGTTTTAAGAAATAAATGCCATTAGTCAAATTTTGCTTGATTTCATCATATTTTTCTTGTGTGATTAGTTTTTCTTGTAAAAATATATCCATTTCTTCAAACATTAAATTTCTATGCTCTATAAGTTGATTTGGATATTTTTCATAAACATTTTTTAGTTTTAAATTATTTGTATATTTGCCGTGTATTTTTCTCAAAAAATCTGTTTCAATTTTACCTTTTTCTTTAATTTTAAATAAACCTTGTAATAAATCTTTATTTTTGCAATAAATCAAAATATACTCGTGTCCTTCGTAAAAATACTTTGCTTGTCCTCCGCCCGATTTTTTCTGCCATACAAAACAACTTACAAAATTATCTTCCCCTAAAATTTCATCGCATAAAAGTTTTAAATTTGCCTGTTCATTATCGTCAATGCTAATAAAAATGACGCCGTCCTCTTTAAGCAAATCGCGCGCAAGTTTAAGACGCGGAAGCATAAAAGAAAGCCAACCGCTATGCGTTCTACTTCCTTGAATGTTTTTAAAAAATTTCAAATCCTCGCTTTCAACTTCTTCTCCGTTTTCGTCAATTTCAATTAAGCCAACTTCCTCTAAAATCTTTTTGTAATCTTGCCTAAAATTATCGGGATAAATAAAATTTTCATTTGTCGTATTGTAAGGCGGGTCGATATAAATCATTTTTATTTTTTCGCTGTAAGCCGATTTTAGAATTTTCAAAACATCCAAATTATCGCCGCGTATTATTATATTTTTAGGATTGTTTGAATCTTTCATTTCAATATTTGACGAATTTAAATTTTTGCAATCCGCATTAGAAAAAATTTCTTCTAATTTCAATTCTTTATTACAAGGCGAACTATAAAGAGCGTTTGAAAGTCCCTTTCCCGTCCAAGTAAGCTCATAGCCCGAAATATCCGATTTTTTATCCAAGCCCAAAAGTAAAGATATAGCTTTTAAATCCGCTTTGCCTTCTATAATCGTTTGCGGAAAATTTGTTTTTAAATTTTCAAACAACTCGTTTTTAATAGAATTGTCTACAACTTTGATATTATTTTTTATAGCTTCATTTTTATTTATCATTTTAATCTCCTATATTGCCATAGCTTTTTGAATTACTTCAATTAAATTTTCTTTATTTATTCTCGTTCTATAAATTACTTTTATATCTTCTCTTTTAAGATTATTATTAAGGCATTCAAAAAACTTTTTAGCGTAATTAATTTTTTGCATCTCATCTTCTGGAATATCGCTTTCTTTATCATAGCCTTTAGTTTCGCATACGAAAAATATTTTTTGATTATTTTTATTTTTTAATAAATATGCAAAATCTGGCTCATAATCTTTATAAGGCGTTGGAATTTTAAACTTTGGAAGTTTAGCGAAAACTTCTAAAGTTTTATCGTCAATTAATCTGTTTTCTTCTAAAATAACCTCTTCCTCAATTTTAGAATCCCAAATGGCTTTTTCATAAAGATAATTTTCGCTCGGTTTTTTATCTTTAGTAATATATCTTCCCAATTTAAATTTTTCTATATCTTCTTTTGGCGTTCCGTCCTTATTATATAAAATATCATATCCGTTTATAAAAGAAGAATTTGAAAAAGAATTTTCGCAAAAATCATAGCTTACGGACAAAAGCAGATTTTTATGCAATTCTTCTTTAATAATATATTTAAGAGTTTCAAAAGCTTTTTTTGGAGAGTTAATAAAATTTTCTTTATTAAGATTATTATAAATTTCGATTAAAAATTTTATAGGAATTCCTTCGTCATTTGAAAAATCTAAAATTAAATCTTCTATCTTTAATATTTTAGAATAATCTTTTATAGCGAAAGATTTTACTTCTTCGGTAATTATTTTATTATGTTTCGTATCGTAAACTTTTTTCTCGTAAATTATTTTTTCTTTTTCAATTTTTTCATTATTAAATCTTTTTGTAATCTCTTTTAAAAGAATATCTTTATTTATATTATTATAAGTTAAAATCGCTCTCTTATTTATAGTTTGCCATAATTCTTTAAACTCTTTAGCCAAATTCTTTTTTATTTTTATTTTTTCTTCTTTTTTATTTGAATTTATAATTTGCGAATGTTTATTTGTAGGCTCTTTAAATGCTTCTAATATTCTATAGAATTTATCTTTAAGTAAATTTTTAATTTTGTCGTCATTTATAATGCCTTCGTAAATCGGAGATATTATTTTAAAAGTGTCGCTCTCTTCGTCAAATTCCGCCAAACCTAAATCTTCCAAAGCTATTGTAAATCTGTCTACTTCTCTTTGATTTAATCCTAATTTTATTAAACTATCTCTATCTAAAATATCGCCTCCTAAAGTAAAACTCGCTTCAATAATTTCTCTTTGCAATCCTTCTATAAATCCTCGCTCTTCTCCGCTTATAAGCATATCTAAATAATTTATATCAAAAAATTCATTGTCATTATAATTTAAATATTTATGATTTATTCTTTTTCCTTCGTTATTAACGCAAATTCTTAATCCTCTTCCAACTTGCTGATGTCTGCTCGTGTCGGAACTTGAGCTTGCAATTTTTGTAAGAGTAAAAATATTAGGATTATCCCAACCTTCTTGCAATGCCCATACGCTAAATATAAATCTTAAAGGATAATCGAAAGAAAGCAATTTTTCTTTTTCCTCCAAAATCATTTTAACTCCATCCGCTTCCCTATCTTCTTTATTTTTAATATCTCCGCTAAAATAACCTTCATGCACTTTTAAGTTAAAATCTTTATCAAAATCTTTTTCTAAATAATCTCTATATTCTTTACTTAAATCTTGCTTTAAAATTTTCGCTCTCTTTTGTTTATATAATCTTTCAAATTCTTCTTTTATAAAAGGTTTCTCTCCTCTAAAATCTTCAATATTAGGAATAAAAAATAAACTTAAAGCTTTAATATTATCTTTAAAAAGTTTTTCTTCTTTTTCAAAATGCAAATCAATAGCCTTGTTTAATAAATTTGTAATTTCGTTATTTTCTAATTTATAAGTTTTTTGTTTTTCTATAATCTCTCCATTGCTTAAATAAACTTTATCTTGAGATATTTTATTTAATGAAATTCCTTTAAATCTTAAATCTAATTTTCCCAAATCTTCGCCTATATAAATTTTAGTTTGTTTTTCTATTCCAAAATTAAAATAAGAAAATATAGCCTGTTTTATTTTTGTATTTGTAGATAATAAAAAAGGACTCTGATTATCTCGTCCTATAGTATGCACTCTTATTTGCTTAACTAAATAATTTCTAAAAGCGGATATAGAATCTAAACAATAAGCGACATTTGAAAGCGAAAAATCGCTATCTTTTGGAAAAGTCGCCCCGAAACGAAAATAAAGAGTTTTAATTTTATTAAAATATTTACTGAAAGCCTCGCCTTTAAGTAAATGCGGTTCGTCTATAATTGAAATCGGTTTTAACTCGGCTATATTTTCAAAAATACTTTGAGTATTAAATAAACTCTCGCTATTTCTATTAAGTATATTTGCAGATTTATCAATAGAGCTATTTGTAAGAATAAGAACGCTTAATTCTTCTTTATTTTTAATATAATGATTAACTATAGCGCTTAAACTTTTAATATCGCTATATACATAAGTTTTAAGATGCTTTTTATATTGATTGTAAAAATAATCTTTAGTAAGTTTAATATTTTGTTTAACGGATTCTAAAATTGCCTTTCTCGGAACGAATATTATAAATTTATTTTGTTTATATATTTTATTAATTTCAAATATAAGATTTAAATAAGTAAAAGTTTTTCCCGTTCCCGTCTCCATTAAAATATCTATATTTAATTTATCGCTTAATCCAAACGCCGATACTTTATCTTTTAAAAAATTATTAAAAACTTCTTTAAGATTATTTGCATCATGTTTCTTAAAATCAAAATCTTTTAAAAGATTAATTATATTGTTTATGCAATCTTGTTGGTAATCTTGTTTCTCAAAAATCATTTATCTGCCTTTATAAGAATATAGCGCCATTTTAATTTACACTATGAAATAAATCAATACTAATATTAGCGTAATTAATGTTTATTAAAGTTTAATACGCTTTAAAGCTTCGTAAGAAATTATAGCTGCAGAATTAGAAAAATTTAAAAAATAGATAATAAAAATTAATTAATGAATAACCACTATACGAACGCTATTTTCTTGCCATCTTCCTTGCCATTTGCTTCCGCTCACTACAATCGCGGTGTCGCCATGATTTGCTAAATTATGTTTTATTAAAGTATCTTCAAGAATATCAATCTGTCCGCCATGACTTATTCCCGCGCTAAAATTCAAATCTTCAGGCATTAATATTGTATAAACATTATGACATATAGAAATTCTATTGCATAAATCTTTATCCGCCGACATAAAAACTATTGGAGTTTTAGGACGCTTTTTAGATAAATTTTTAACCGTCCATCCCGACCTTGAAAGAGCTATAATAATTTTATTAGGAAGACAATAAGACAAATACGAAGCGCTATCTGTTAATGCGTCATTTAAATTTATATCCGAAGAATTATTAATTTCTTTTTTTACGATTATAGATTTTTCCACAGCTTCAACTATAGAAACCATAGCTTTAACCGATTCTATAGGATAATCTCCCGATGCCGTTTCAGCGGACATCATAACTACATCCGTTCCGTCCAAAACGGCGTTTGCAACATCGCTCGCTTCGGCTCTCGAAGGCACGGGACTTTTTGTCATACTTTCAAGCATTTGAGTCGCTATAATCGTTATCTTTCCCATATCGTTTGCTATTTTCAAAATCTTTTTCTGCCAAATTGGAACTTCGCCAAAAGGAATTTCAACTCCCAAATCTCCTCTTGCAACCATAACTCCGTCAGAATGTTTAATAATATCTTCCAAATTTTCTAAAGATTCCGTATTTTCTATTTTTGAGACTATTCCGACATCTTGAAAATTATTATCGTCTAAAATTTTTCTAAGTCTTATAACATCGTCCGCTTTTCTAACGAAACTCATTCCCAAATAATTGACTCCGTTTTTAGCGGAAAATAAAGCGTCCGAAATATCTTTTTCTGTTAAAACTTCGGTTGTTACATGAGCGCCAGGCAAATTGATTCCTTTACCGCTCAATATCGTTCCGCCCGTTATAACTTTGCATATAACTAATTTTTTATCTTCGTCTTTTGATTCTACAATTAATTGAATAGTTCCATCGGCTATTAAAAGCATAGAACCCGATTTAACATCATGAGCTATATTTGAGTGAGTCGTTGGAATAATATCTTCTTCTTTAATTTCTTTATATCCGCTTAATTGGACAATATCGCCTTCTTTAATAGTTATAGATTCTTTTAATTTTCCTATTCTTATTTTCGGACCTTGCAAATCCGCCAAAATCGAAACGGGCTTTTTTAAATTATTTGAAACTTTTCTTATAATATTAATTCTCTCTAAATGTTCTTCATAAGTTCCGAAAGAAAAATTGAGTCTGCAAACATCCGCTCCATTTTCTATAATTTTAGTTATGCTATTTTCATCGGACCATCTCGGACCTAAAGTCGCTATAATTTTTGTTTTTCTCATTAATTTGTTTTCCTCTTTAATAATTTTTTTAATCAATAATTGCAAATATTATAAAATATTAACGACTATATTACAATTATTTTTATTTATTTTATCTTTAAAAAATTTTAAATTATTATATAATAAGTATATGGTTAAAACAATTAAAAATATATTAATTTTATTCGCTATTATTATAGTTTTATTTTCATGCGAAAAAAATAATAATAAAACAGTTCATATTGGCAATTTCTCCGTAGTTATGCCCGAAAATTTTGAAAGAGGATTTTTAGACAGAGCTATAAATATAGACAAGACGGTTATAGATTACGAAACTTACGGACTTGAAACTAAAACTGCAATTTACGGAATAGAATATTCAAAATATAAATTTTCAATTAAAATAGAAAATATTAAAAATAATATTATAAATAATTTAAAAAATCATTTTGCCATAAAAGAATATAAAATAGTTTCGGAAGGTTATGTTGACGGAAAAAATAATTGTTATCAAATTTTAAGCAGTTTTTATTATGGACCAAATTTAACTTATAATAAATCTTTTATAATGATTAATGAAGGAAACGAAGTTATAAAAATTACTTGTATGTATAACGCCAACAGCAAAAAAGACGATAAAAGAATCGATAATATTATAGCGTCAGTAAAATTGATTTATAATGAATAATAATTAATCAAATATATTCTTTAATTATATTCGATAATTTTTTTACTTCTTCCAAACTCAAAGATTCTCCTCTATCGTTTTTATCAATATTAGCTTTTTCAAGAATTTCGTCAATTTTGTATTTTTCTATATTTATATAAGGCGAGACGATAAAATTATTTTTTATATTTTTTCTTCTATTATGAAATAAAGTTTTTGAAACGGATTTAAATATATTAAGAATTTGAAAATCAATATCTTTTGGAACTATGCTTATAATAGAAGATTCTACATTTGGAATCGGATAAAAAACTTCTTTTGAAACATTATATTCTAATTTAATATCCGACATAAAATTTGCAAATAATGTTAATGAAGAATAATCTTCGGTATTTGGTTTAGCAATTAATCTTTTTGCAAAATCGCTTTGAACCATAAAAACCGCATAATTCCATTTTTTATAACAGTCGCAAAAAAGCCATTCCATTATCGGACTTGCTATATTATAAGGAATATTTCCGTAAATATCGAATTTCTCATTATCTTTAATATCCGAAATATTAACGGTTAAAATATCTTTATGAATTATATTTATATTAGAATATCTTTCGGTTAAATGTTTGTATAAAGCTTTATCGTATTCTACTATAGTTAAATTTTCTTTATAAATATTTATAAGAATTTCGCTTAAAGAACCGAGTCCGCCGCCAATTTCTATAGCGTATTTTGAACGATTTTTAATTATGATATTTGCTATATTATTTGCAATATTTCTATCGCATAAAAAATTTTGTCCTCGATTTTTATTTGGAAATATTGAATTTTCTTTTAAATAATTTTTTACTTCGTTTTTAGAATATAAATTATTCAACATTTTTTGGTATTCTTGAAATTTGTAAAAGCATTATTAATATAATCGCCAAACTTATCGCATATACTACGGCTATATTAATAACCATATTTGAAAATTTTACTAAAATATCGGATATATAACTTATAAATACGCTATATATTAAAGTTATTGTTAGAGTTCCAATTATTCCTATAAATTTAGCGACTAAACTAGCGCCTTCGTAATATACTTCTTCTCTAAACTTAAAAGAATTATAAGCTATAATTAGAAATAATAATAAATATAAAATCGGAGATATAATTTTTTTGAATATTATTAAATTAATCGGAACGTTTGAATATCCGAATTTAGGAATTTCATTTTTTAAAGATATAAGTTTAGGCAAATTTATATAATCTAATATCATTTCGGTATAATTTTTAACGCTTTCAACCGCGCTTGAAGATATCGCTATTGGAATTATTGTAAAATTAGTATCGCCTATAGCGTAATTTTTTTTGCTAGTGTCAAGCGGAGCTTTTAATATAATATTTTTTATATTATTTGTATTTGGATGAAGAGTTTCTACTAATTTTCCATATTTATAATTTTGTATATTTAATATTTTAGAATTATTATCAAGTTTAATAATAGAAATATCAAACATATATAAATTGCCTTTAAAATATATGCTGTTTACGGAAGATAGCATAGTATTTTTATCTATCATTAAATTTAATCCGTTATGTTCCGTTATAGAATTATTTTCTAAAGAATTAGCGTTATCTATAAAAACATTTTTTACTTCAAAAGCTTCTTCAATAAAGAAATCGTAATTATTTATACTTTCTGTAATAATAGAATAATAATTATTAACTTCGCCTATATTTGGAGCTTCCGCATATAAAGATAATATTTCGTCATAAGCTTCCCATAATCTTCCCGCTTCGTATAAATTTATTACTTCCGCTAATTTTTTATAAGCGTATAATTCTTCTGTAGTATTTCCCAAATATTTAGGTTTATTATTTTGAGCTATGCTTATTCTGTTTAAATAATATAGAGCTAAAGGATTATATCTATCAATATTTAAAATTCTTTCAAAATATTTATTAGCTTCGTTATAATTTGAATACGAATAAGCTCTTGAGCCTAATTGCATTAATTTATTAATATTTTCTATTTTATCTTTATTTTGTATATCGTATAATTCGTTTTTTTCTTTTTGAATGCTTTTTAAAAGAAGAAGTATATTTCCGTTATCGCCTTCGTAAAATAAAGCTCTTCTTGCAAGTTTATAAGAATTATCTAAATTTCCTTTTAATAATTCTTCTCTTGCCATTTCATAATCTTTATTTTTTAATTTCGCTTCATATTGCATAAAGACTCTATAATCTTTATTAATATTATGTTCTTTTAATTTATATACCAATTCGTCTAATAAATAATAATCGTATAATGCGTAAAATAAAATTAAAATCAAAACTGTAGCAAGCGGAATAGCTATTGTTTTTGATAAATTAATTCCGCCTTCAATATAAGAACCTTTAAAAAATGCAAAATAAATACTTAAAGCTATTATATAAGGAATTATATATTTATATAATATTAAACTTGTAAATATATAAGAGATTAAAGAATGTTCTTTAGCGTATATTTTTGAATATATAACATAGAAAATTAATATTAAAAATATGCCAATAATCGACATTATTATAAAATTTAATATAAGTCTTTTAACTATGCTTTTATTCATGATTCAATATCTTCAATTTCTATTTCTTTAGTTTCCTCTATAATTTCTATAGGTTTTAATTTTGGCTTTTTATCATAAATATCGTTCATAACTTTTTGAGCTAACATTTTAGGAGGCAAAACTGCAAAATCATTCATAACGATATTAAAATATTCTAAAGCCTTTTTATATTTTTTCTGATAATAATAACAAAATCCTATTTCATAATAAGCCCAAGCCATATCTTTTGAATAATTTTCTCTATCAAAATTATCAATTATATATTGATAATATTTTATGGCTCTTTTATATTTTTTGTTATTAAATTCCGTATAAGCTTTTTCTGCAATTATTTTAGGATATCTCGCTTCTTCGGGAGTAATTTTAAGTGCGGTTGCGCATGAAGTTAAATAAAAAATAAACGCTATAAGAAAAATAAAATTCTTTTTCACTGACAAAACCTACTATTTTTTATAGGAATAAACTTCATCTCGCACAGGCAAACTTTTACGCAAGATTCTTAAAAAATCGCCCAAGTCTCCCATATCCTTATAACTGTCGCACTTTTCTACCGTTCTTCTAGCTACGGTAAAATACTTATACATCTTCTCTTCGCCAAGTTTTTTACGCCATTGCTCTTGAGTGCATTTTATTCTTAATAAATATTCTTTTCCCTCTAAACCGCTTGATTTTCTAAACAAAACGCAATAACGGCAATTAGCGCAATATATGCCCTCAAATTCAATAGGTTGTTCTTTATCTTCAGTCATAAATATTAACCATAAATTATGTTATTATATCTATAGTATAGCAAATTTTAAAATTAAAGTCAAGTTTATAATTTGTATATTTTAGCCTTATTCTTTAAAAAATATTATTGAAAAAAATAAAGTATAATATATAGTAATTAATCGGAGAATTTAAAATTAATGAAAATTTTATTTATAAGACATGGACAAACGCAATATAACGCCGAATTTAGATGGTTAGGTTCTACTGACAATCCTTTATGCGAAAACGGAAAAAAAGAACTTTTAGAAAAAAAACATATTATAGAAAAATATAAACCAATTCAAAAATTATATTGCAGCCCAATGAAAAGATGCGTTGAAACCGCAGAAATATATTTTAATCAAATGAATATTGAAATAATTGACGACTTAAAAGAAAGATGTTTTGGAGATTTTGAAGGAAAAAAATACGAAGAATTAAAAGACAATCATTATTATAAAGAATTTAATAAAAAACTTTGGAGAAGCAATATACCAAACGGAGAAGATTATAAAGAATTTTTTAAAAGAACTAAAAGAGTATATTTAAATATTTTACAAGACATGAAAAAAAATAATTTAGATTATGCAGCTATAGTTTCGCATGGCGGAATTATTATGTCTATAATAAGCGAATTCGACAATAAAAAAATGGCTTTCTACGATTATTTGGTTAAAAACGGTTGCGGATTTCTTACAAAAATTGACGAAAAAAATAATATAGATATTTTGGAAAAATTTTGATTAAAAAATAACGGAATAAATTAAATATGGAAACATTATTAATATTGCCAATATCTTTTCTTATGGATATGTTTATTAATAGTTTTAAATTAGACATATTCGCTTATATAAAAAATCTATTTGATAAAATTAATAATATATTGCATGAAAAAGTTTATAAAGAAAATAAAATATTAGAGTTTATATTTGGAACTTTAATTTCAATATTTATAATAGTTATAGTTTTTCTAATTTCTTTTTATTTATTAAAATTATTTTATAAAATACATTTTATAATAGGTTTGATTATAGAATTGATTTTATTTTATAATATTTTAGAAACAAGAAAGCCTTTAGAATTTGCCTCAATCATATTTGGAACTTTGCAGAATAATAATTTTAATAAAGCAAGAAATATATTAAAAGAAAATTTAAAAATAGATACGGAAGATATGGACGAAGAGACGATTATAAAAAGAACTATAGAATATGCGACTATAACTTCCGCAGAGAATTCTATTTATTTATTAATACTTTTTATTATCGGCGGAATTCCAATTTGTTTTTTATACAAGACAATTTACACATTATCTAAAAACGAAGTTGCAATTGACGAAAATAAAAACAAAAAATTATTTGAAATATTTTTAGTAAAATTATGCTTTATTATAAATATAATACTTTCTCTAATTTCTTTTTTATTTTATGCAATTTCAAGTTTATTTTTGCAATATAGATTTAGAAATTCTTTCGCCATTTTGAAAAAGGACGCTAAAGATAGCAAATCAATTTTAGAATGCGCGGTAGCAGGTTCTTTAGATATAGAAATTGGCGGAGATTATTTTAAAGACGGAGAATTATTTGAAAGAGAAAATGTAGGCGATTATATGGAAGAATTAAATTATAAACTTATAGAAAAAGTTAATAAAATACTTTTGCTTGGAAATTATATTTCTTTATCGATTTTAATATTTATAAAACTTATCTTTATGCTTTTATCGGTTATATTTTAATTAATGTTATTTAAAAATTCGTATATATCCTCATAACCTTCAAATTCCGCTATATCGATTGGAGTAAGAGAAGAATTATCTTTTATATTAGGATTAGCGTTTAATCTTATAAGCTCTTTTACAGAATCTAATTTATTATATTTAGCAGCCAAATGCAAAGCCGTTTGTCCATTATTGTCGGTTTTATCTATTCCGTTTCCATATTTAACTATTTCTTCTATTATGTCTTTATCTCCGTAAGAAGCGGCAAACATAAGCAAAGTTCTATTATTATTGTCGGTTATATTATAATCGATTTTATTTCTATTTTGAATTAATAAATTCTTTATATCGTTTTTATCTAATTTATCATTTTCGTTAATAAGAGCATGCATTATTATTGTCATTCCGTTTTCATCTTGAAAATTTATATTAACCGATTTATTTTTATTCGGAACAATATAAATTAAAACTATGATTATTAAAAATATTATTATAAAAGATATAAAAATATTATTTATGTTTTTAGATTTTGTCGATATTTTTTTAATATTATTTTTTTTCATTTTAATTTTTCCATTAATTACAAAACGATTTTATTATTATAAATCAATAATTAAAATATAGATATAAATAACTTGATTTTAAATAAAAATTGTTTAGTATATTTATAATATATAATTTATTAAAAAGGCTTTAATTATGAAATTTATTTTTTCAAGAATAATAATAGGAAGTTTGGTAATAATCATAGGAGTGTATATACTTCTTCAATATATTTTTCACATTTATATTCCTTTTCTCGCTTCAATTCCCGTATTTACTATAATAGTCGCTTTTCTTATAGTTTCTTGGGGAGTTGCCATATTATTTGGACGAGGTTTTTATTCTTCTAAAATAATTATAGGTTTATTATTAATTTTGTTCGGCATATATATTCTTATAAGATATTGCTTTAATGTAAATATGCCTTTCATTTTATACACGCCAATTTTTAGAATGATTTTTAGCATAATAATAGTTTTTTTAGGAATTTATATTTTAATCGGCGTTTATTATCTCGGAGATAATATTCCCGATTATAAAAAAAGATATTACAGATTATTTTTTAAAACTTCAAATATCGATTTTAGCAATATAGAAATAGACAGAAATATTAACATAACGGTTGATTCCATATTTTCCGACACAATTATATTTATAAATCAAAATATTCAAGTTTATATAAAGGCTTCAAGTTCGTTTGGAAGTATATCTCTTCCTACGGGCGATAGCGTAAGTTTTGGCGAAGTTAATTTTATTATAGGAGATTCTGATAAAATATTATATTTAAATGTAAATTCCGCATTTGGACAAATAAGAATTTTGTATAAATGATATTTTTATATTTTTGTTATCGTTTTTTTTTTTTTGTTAAAAAATATAAAATTAAACTTGACTTTTCAAAAAAGAATTACTATACTATTAAGCATAGATAAATATTTATTTTTGGAGGAAAAATATGTTTAGTAAAAAAAGCGAATTTTTAGCGGAACTCATAGGTTCAATGTTTCTAATTCTTTTAGGATGCGGAGTTGTAGCGTCGGTTGTTATTTGTAATAATGGTGCGCCCGTTAATATTCATTTGGCTTGGGGACTTGCCGTTACATTCGGTATTTATGTATCGGGTAAAATAAGCGGCGCTCATTTAAATCCAGCTGTTACTTTGGCTTTAGCTGTTACAAAAAGGTTTCCATGGAGTAAGGTTTTATATTATATCGTAGCTCAAATGATAGGTTGCTTTATTGCAGCGGCTATAGTATTTGCGGTATATTATAAAAAATGGATAGAGGTTGACTCGGAATTTGTAAACACGGCTGGAGTATTTTGCACTTTTCCAGCTGTTCCAGGTTTCTTATCGGGTTTAGTCGACCAAATTGTAGGAACTTTCATATTAGTATTTTTAATTTTAACGGTTGGAGATGCAAATAATACGCCCGCTGGTTCTAATTTAGGACCTATAATTGTAGGTTTAATAGTCGTAGCTATAGGATTATCTTTCGGCTATATGCATGGTTATGCGATTAATCCTGCAAGAGATTTAGGACCTAGACTATTTGCCGTAGTTGCGGGTTTTAAAAATAACGGACTTACGGATGGAACTAATGTATGGATAGTGCCTATAATAGGTCCTATAATCGGCGGTATTTTAGCTGGCATAATTTATGATTTAACTTTGGGAAAAATATTATCTTCAAATAAATAAAAATTAAAATTGTCGCAAGAATGCGGCGAAGGAGTTTTAAATGGCTAAATATGTAGTGGCAATAGACCAAGGGACAACGAGCAGCAGAGCAATATTATTTGATTATGACCAAAATATGGTATCCGTAGCTCAAAAAGAATTTACTCAAATATATCCAAACGAAGGTTGGGTAGAGCATAACGCTTCGGAAATTTGGGCGACTCAATTCGGAGTATTGCAAGAGGCTATACAAAAAGCTGGAGCAAAGCCTGAAGATATAGCGGCTATAGGAATAACAAATCAGAGAGAGACAACGGTTGTTTGGGATAAAAATACGGGAGAGCCTATATATAACGCTATAGTTTGGCAATGCAGAAGAACGGCTTCAATTTGCGATGCTATAAAATCTAAAGGATTAGATTCTTATATTAGAGAGAATACGGGACTTGTTATAGACGCTTATTTTTCAGGAACTAAAATTAAGTGGATATTAGACAATGTTGCTGGAGCGAGAGATAAAGCTAAAAAAGGAGAGTTATTATTTGGAACTATAGACACTTGGCTTATATGGAAACTCACGGGCGGAAAAGTTCATGTTACCGATTATACTAACGCTTCTCGAACAATGATTTATAATATTAAAGAGCTTAAATGGGATGAAAAAATATTAAAAGAATTGGATATTCCAGAAAGTATGCTTCCAGAAGTTAAAGATTCTTCCGAAGTTTACGGATACGCTAATATAAACGGAAAAGATGTCACAATATCGGGCATAGCGGGAGACCAACAAGCGGCTTTATTTGGGCAGGCATGTTTTGGCAAGGGAGATATAAAAAACACTTACGGAACGGGCAGTTTTATTCTTATGAATATAGGGGAAAAATTCATTTTAAGTAAAAACGGATTATTAACCACTATAGGAATAGGATATAAAGGAAAAATAGAATACGCTTTAGAAGGTTCGGTATTTATTGCAGGCGCGGTTATTCAATGGATTAGAGACGAATTAAGACTATTGCATGACGCTAAAGACACGGAATATTTTGCCACTAAAGTTAAAGACACAAACGGAGTATATTTAGTTCCCGCTTTTGTAGGACTTGGCGCTCCTTATTGGGATATGTATGCAAGAGGTTGTTTAGTAGGAATCACGAGAGGCGTAAATAGAAGTCATATAATAAGAGCGGCGGAAGAGGCTATAGCCTATCAAAGTAGAGATGTTATAGACGCTATGGTTGCCGATTCGGGAGTAAAATTAGGTTCGCTAAAAGTTGACGGCGGAGCTTCGAGAGATAATTTTTTAATGCAATTTCAAGCGGATATAATAAATACAAAAGTTTTAAGACCTCAAATAACCGAAACAACCGCTTTGGGCGCCGCGTATTTGGCAGGCTTGGCGGTAGGTTTTTGGAAAGATAAAGAAGAAATTTCTAAAAGATGGAGATTAGACAAAGAATTTAACCCTTCTTTACCCGAAGATGAAAGAAATAAAAAATATACAGGCTGGAAAAAAGCGGTTGAAAGAGCTAAAAATTGGGCTGTATAATAAAATTTTGTAATCCGTATATTGATTATTTCGATATACGGATTACATTTTAACTTATAACAAAAACAAAGGTATTTTATGTATGATATATTAATAATTGGCGCGGGCGTTTCTGGGACTTCGGCAGCGAGAGAATTATCGAGATATAAGGCAAATACATGCGTTGTCGAAAAATGCGAGGATGTATGTTCGGGGACTTCAAAGGCAAATAGCGGAATAGTTCATGCGGGATTTGACGCCGCCAACGGTTCGCTTATGGAAAAGTTGAATGTTTTGGGAAATAAAATGATGCCAAAAATAGCAAAAGATTTGAATGTTCCTTTTAAATTAAACGGTTCTTTAGTAGTATGCTCAAATAAAGAAGATATTCCGAATTTACAAAAATTATACGAAAGAGGAATTGCAAACGGAGTAGAGAATTTAAAAATATTAAACAAAGAAGAAGTTTTTGAAAGAGAGCCAAATTTAAATGATAATGTTGTAGCCGCTTTATACGCGCCGACTGCGGGAATAATTTGCCCTTTTATACTCAATGTCGCTTATGCGGAAAATGCATTCGATAACGGAGTAGAATTCAAATTTAATACGGAAGTTTTGAATATAAAAAAAGTTAATAATATATTTGAAGTTATAACTAATAACGAAATGATAAAAACAAAATATATTGTAAACGCAGCGGGAATCTATGCCGACAAATTTCATAATATGGTAAGCGACAATAAAATAAACATAAAACCAAGAAGAGGCGATTATATTCTGCTTGATAGCGAAGTTAAAAATATAGTTTCTTCAACAATATTCGCTTTGCCAAGCAAATTTGGAAAAGGCATTTTGGTGACGCCAACGGTTCATGGAAATATAATGATTGGTCCTACGGCAATAGATATAGAAGATAAAGAAGGAGTAAATACTACGACAGAAGGATTAAATCAAATAATAGAAAAATCTAAACTCACGGTAAAAAATATTCCTTATAATAAAGTAATCACTTCTTTTGCGGGGCTTCGCCCTCATGAAGACGGACATGAATTTATAATTAAAGAAGTAGAAGACGCTGAAAATTTTATTGACTGCGCGGGAATAGAATCGCCTGGACTTGCAAGCTCGCCTGCAATTGGAGTTATGGTAGCGGATATTTTAAAAGAAAAAGCAAAATTAGAAACTAAAAAAGATTTTATAGAGAAGAGAAAAGGCATTACAAAATTTATGAGTTTGTCTAACGAAGAAAAAAATAAACTTATAAAAGAAAATCATTTATACGGGCATATAATTTGCAGATGCGAAAAAATTACAGAAGGAGAAATAGTCGATGCAATAAAAAGCCCGATTGGAGCGAAATCTTTAGACGGAATTAAAAGAAGAGTGAGGGCTGGACTTGGAAGATGTCAAGGCGGATTCTGTTCGCCAAAAATAATGGAAATACTTTCAAGAGAGCTTAATATTAATATACTCGATATTACAAAATCCGAAAAAGGTTCTGAAATAATTAAAGGATTTGATAAAGAAAGTTTATAAGGAGAGACAATGAAATCTTACGATATTGTTATTATAGGCGGAGGACCTGCGGGACTTGCGGCTGCTATTTCGGCAAGGGAAAATGGAATTGAAAATTTGCTTATTATAGAAAGAGACGAAGTTTTAGGCGGAATATTAAATCAATGCATTCATAACGGTTTTGGACTTCATAGATTTGGAGAAGAATTAACGGGACCAGAATACGCTTACAGATTTATAGAAAAAGTTATAGATTTGAAAATAGAATATAAATTAAATACTATGGTTTTGAATATCGATGCCGACAAGAATATAACTTATATAAACAAAGAAGAAGGTTTTATTCAAATTAAATCTAAATCTATTATTTTAGCTATGGGATGCAGAGAGCGAGCGAGAGGCGCGCTTAATATAGCGGGATATAGACCAGCGGGAATATTTTCGGCGGGAGCTGCGCAACATTTAGTAAATATTGAAGGATATATGCCAGGAAAAGAAGTAGTTATTTTGGGTTCGGGCGATATAGGACTTATTATGGCAAGGAGAATGACTTTTGAAGGAGCGAATGTAAAAGTTGTAGCCGAGATTTTACCATTTTCGGGAGGCTTAAAAAGAAATATAGTTCAATGTTTGGACGATTTTAATATTCCTTTGAAATTAAGTCACACGGTTATTGACATTAAAGGAAAAGACAGAATCGAAGGAGTTATTATTGCTAAAGTTGACGAGAATATGAAGCCGATTAAAGGAACTGAAGAATATTATTCATGCGACACTTTGCTTTTGTCGGTTGGATTAATTCCCGAAAATGAACTTTCAAAAGAAATAGGAATTGAAATAAACCCAATCACATCGGGACCTATAGTAAACGAAAGTTTGGAAACTAATATCGAAGGAATATTTTCATGCGGAAACGCTTTGCATGTTCATGATTTGGTTGATTTTGTTTCAGAAGAAGCGGAAACTGCGGGAAAAAGCGCCGCTATTTATATTCTAAATAAAAAAACAAAAAAAGAAAAAGAAGAATATATTTATTTAAAAGCTTCAAACGGAATTCGTTATACAGTTCCGTCAATCGTTAATATTGAAAATATAGATAAAGAACTTACGGTTAGATTTAGAGTAGGCGGAGTATTTACAAATAAATTTTTGAATGTTTATTTTGACGGAGCGAGGCTCGTTCATAAAAAACATTTGATATTTGCGCCTGGCGAAATGGAAACCTTAAAATTAAATAAAGATATGTTATTAAAAGAAGGATTAAAAAATATAGAATTTAAAATCGAAGATAATTAAATTAAGGATAATAAAATGGAAAATAAAGAATTAACTTGTATATGTTGTCCTATGGGATGCGCTTTAAATATTGAAATGGAAAATAACGAGATTATAAAAGTTATAGGCAATACTTGTAAAAGAGGCGACACTTATGCGAGAGCCGAAATAGTTCGTCCCGTTAGAATGGTTACTACTATAGTTAAAGTTGAAAACGGAAAATTAAAAATGCTTCCCGTAAAAACAAAAGAGCCTATAGATAAAGATAAAATAAATATTTGTCTTCATGCATTGAAAGATATAAAAGTTAAAGCGCCCGTTAATATAGGAGATATTATAGCCAAAGATATTGCTGGAGTCGATATAATCGCCACTAGAAATGTGGAAGCTATCTTATAATAAAATTAAATATTTTTTATTAAATTTTAAGTGCAAGATTCGCAAACCTCTTCAAGCTCAAAATTCGATTTAGGAGTTTTCATATAATATAAAGTTTTAAGTCCTAAATCCATAGCGTATTGAATATCGTCCCAAAGTTCTTTTGCCGATTCTGGTTTAATATAATAAAGATTTACCGATTGCGATTGGTCTATATATCTTTGTCTCACGGCGGCAAGCTCTATAATATTTTTTGCAGGAATAGTCCAACATCTTTGATAATAATCTCTATTCTTTTTAAGATTAGGCGCTAAAGAAGGCAAGGTTTGAATTCCTTCTTCTACAAAAAATAAATCTACTATAGGCTCTATGCTTTCCGTTGCCGAAACGCTTTTTCCCGAAGTCGCTGTCGGAGCTATAGCGCCATGAAAAGAAAATCTAACGCCATAATTTTTTATATCTTCTGCGAGTTTGTCCCATTTTTCAGAATCGGTTTCAATATTAAGAATATTTTTTTTATTATTTAAAATCGACAAATGAAAAGGAGTTTTTCCTTCTTTCCATTTTGATTCGTAAAAAGTTTTATAAGGTCCTCTCTCTTTCGCTAAAATATTTGAAGCTTCGTAAATATGATAATATAAATCGTCAAAAACTTTATTTGTGAACTCTATCGCTTCTTTGTCTGTATATTTTAATTTATTTGACGCTAAAAGATTTGCATAATTTATAACGCCAATTCCAATTGGACGATTTTTTTTATTTGCAATCTCGCCTTCTTTTACGGGATAAAATTGAGCGTCTATTATATTATCGCATCCTCTTAATAAAGTATAGCAGAAAGATTTTTTCTTTTCGGGCTTAAAATTAACCCAAGACATTAAATTTACAGAAACCAAATTGCATATTCCAATCTCTCCGCTTTGCTTTCTCTGAATTATTTCGTAAGTTCCATCTTCGTTTACTACATATTTTTCTTCTAAAAGTTTTGAAGGAAAAGACGGAATTACAATTTCTTGACAGAGATTTGAAGCGCCGACAAATTTATTAACCATATTTTGTTCGTTTATATTATCAACGAAAGTTAAATATATATTTCCCGTTTCCTGACGAACTTTCAATATTTGAAATAATAATTCTTTCGCTTTTATTTTCTTTTTTCTTATTGAAGATTTGCTTTCATAATAAACATAAGCTATATTAAAATTCTCTCCGTATTCTTCGTTAAGTAATGGAGTTTCTTTAGGGTCGAATAAAGTTATATATTGGTCTTTATTTACTCTCTCTCTAAAAATATTGCTTATTCTTATTGAATATACTAATTTTCTCGCTCTCGTATCTTCCGTTCCGCCCGCGTCTTTAAGCATTACCAAATCCATAACATCCATATGCCACCAAGGAAAAGTTATAACGCATGCTCCTTTACGAACTCCGCCTTGATTAAACGATGAAATTGTCTGCTCTACTCTCTTTATAAAAGGAATAGGTCCGTCCGAGCGTCCTCTATTAGTTTGAATGCTTGAGCCTGAAGCCCTTATAAAAGAAGCGTCATAAGCGATTCCGCCTGAAAATTTTGAATATAAAGCCATATTGCCATCGGTTTGATTTAAACTCCAAGTGTCGTCATCGGGAGTGTTTAATATGCAGCTTGCAAGTTGAGCTTTTACCGTCATACTATTTGCAATTCTTGGCGTGGCAAATGTAACTTCATGTTTTGAAAGCATATCGTAAGTTCTTTTTATATATTTTAATCTATCGTTTCTACTTTTTTTAAATATTTCTTTTTTATCGCCTTTATAAATATCGTCATAAAAAGAAAACATAGCGGCAACCATATAAGTTATTTGAGGAAGTTCCAATTTTTTATTTCCGATTGCTTTGCAGTATTTTCTATTGAATATGGCAAGTCCTTTATAAGTAAAAAGCAAATCTCTATTTGGCTCTATCATTGAATTTATTTTATCCAATTCTATGTCTGAAAAATGTTTTATAATTTCTTTATCGTATATTTTGTATTTTAATCCTTTTTTTAAGAAAGTTTTTATATGAGGATAAGCGCCTATTTTTTTTAATCCCGCCGTTTCTTTATATATTTTCATTAAATAAAGTTTTTCGGCTATAGTGTCGTATATCGGATATAGCGGACTTATTTTATTTACGGCAGTATTTATAAGCTCGTCATATAAAACTTCAATTTTCATTTTATCGTTTATTTTTATATTAAGTCCTTGAAGTAAAGCGTTTGTAAAAACTTCTTTTCCTTCGGTAGCCCAATTAATAACTTTTTTTAATTTTTCTTCGTTGAAAGGCTCTTCTCTTCCGTCTCTTTTTATAATAATATGTTTTTTATCTTTAGTTAATTCAATCATAATCTGCTCCAATTATAAGTCGTTTTTAAGCGTTCCTTTTTGATAAGATATATTTGTAGCTTCCTGTAAAGCTGCATTTTGTTTATTTATATCTCTATAAGTATTAAACCAATCTATTATATCGGATTTTTTTTCTTTCAAATATTCCGTTTCAATTCCAATATCTCTCAATCTAACTCCCGCCCAATATTTAATAAAATGTTCGCTTACAGAAGAGTTTATTCCCAAAACATCTCTTTCGTCAAATAAATATTTCGCCCATTTAATCTCTTCTGCGACAGTATAGTCAGTCATTTCTTTTGCAGTTTTATCAAACCATCCGTTATCGAATAAATGTTTGAATTCTTGATTTCCTTCTTTTCTGAGTATCGATAAAACATTTTTTCCCGTAGGAACATGAACATTTAATTCGTCATGAGCTATAAGTTTTATTGTTTTTGTAAATCCCGTAATCGCATCGCCGTAGCTATTATTAATAGTAAAAGTCACCAAAAATGAAAAAGGAAATTTAACGCTTTCAAGCAAATATATTCCCGTTAGCAATTTCAAAACCGCTTGCTTTTTTTCGTCTAAAGAAACTTTTGAAGCTTCTATATTGCATAAAGTATCAACGCAATCGAAAAGTTCAACTTCTTTCTCCATTCTATGTTTTACAAATTCATCATTATAAACCAAATCCAAAGTTTCCGTAGCCTGCTGAGCGAAAACCTCCGAAAGTCCATAAGAATAAGACTCCGCATGAATAACTTCTTCAATGGCGATTCTCGAATATAAAATAGACCAAATAGAACTCGAAACTATTCTATTTAAAATTGATGCAAATCCGCTCGTCACTCCGCTATCCATTAAAGTTTGATAAGCGATATTTAATTTAAAAGCCCTTTGAGCGTCTTCAGGCAGAGAAGAAAATCTTGTTTTGTCCGATTTATAATCTACCTCTTTTGAAAACCAAGTATTTCCTTCGCTCGCTTCTTTTAATTTTCTCGCAACCTCATGGCTTATAGAGTCGATTCTTATATAATGCCCGAAATCTCCAAAAAATATTTTTTCATTCTCGGGCTTTTTATCTATATCAATTACTTTCATTAAAATTAATACCTCTTCAATAAATTAACATAATATAATATTCTATTTATATTTTTTAATTTGTCAAATTTTTATTCGTTTTTGTAGTGATATGAAAGATTTGCATATTAAATATAAAATAAATCAAAAAATTTTAATCTATGGTTTTAATTTATTATTATAAAAATATTATAAAAAATATTTATTAGAATTTAAATTAAGTCGTAATAATTTATATTTTTATCTCAAAAATCATTCAGAATATGTATTTATCTATATATAATATCATATTTTTATATATTTTAAGAAAATTAATTAAATTTTTTCTAAAAAATTACAGAAAAAACTTGACAAATAAAAAATAGTTTGCTATACTATATGGTATAATCTATTTGAATATTTGGATTTAATAAACTATGAAGAAAAACGGAATTATAAATAGCGATATTTCTAAAGTATTATCGTATATGAGACATACTGATTTGATATGCATATCGGATTTAGGATTGCCATGTCCAGAAAATATAAAAACTATAGATTTATCGTTAAAATTAGGCTATCCATCTTTTATGGAGGTATTATCTGAAATAATGAAAGATATAAAAATAGAACATATAATACTTGCGGAAGAAATAAAAGATAATAATAAAAAAGTTTATAATAAAATTTTAAGTATGTTTAAAGATATATCAAAAGAATATATAAGTCATACTGATTTTAAAAATAAAATTTCGTATTGTAAAGCTATTATTAGAACGGGAGAAGCCACTCCTTACGCTAATATAATATTGCAATCCGCATGTATATTTTAATAGGACTGATTATGAATATAGAAATGAAAAATATTATAAAATCTTTTGGCGGTATAAAGGTATTAAATAACGCCGAATTTTTATTATCTAACGGAGAGATACATGCCCTTATGGGAGAAAATGGAGCAGGAAAATCTACTCTTATGAAAGTATTAACGGGAGTATATACTAAAGATTCTGGACAAATATTTATAGATAGTAAAAATATTTCATTTAATCATCCTAAAGAAGCCGAAGAATACGGAATAGTTTTTATATATCAAGAATTAAATAGTCTACTTGATATGACAGTAGAAGAAAATATATTTATTGGTAAAGAGATATATAATAAATTTGGAATTTTAGATAAAAAATCTATGCAATTAAAAGTTAAAGAAACTCTTTCTAATTTGGGAATAAATTTGAATGTAAATCAAAAATTATCCGATTTATCGGTAGGACAAAGGCAAATGGTTGAAATAGCAAAAGCTTTAATATCCGATATAAAGGTTATAATAATGGACGAGCCAACCGCCGCATTAACCAATAATGAAACGGAGCATTTATTTAAAATAATTAAATCATTAAAACAAAATGGAGTGTCAATAATTTATATTTCTCACAGAATGGAAGAAATTTTTGAATTATGCGATAGAATTACCGTAATGAGAGACGGCGAATTCATAGGAACAAAAAATATAAAAGATACTTCTATGAATGAAATTATAAATATGATGATAGGTAGAGATATTGGAGATAGATTTCCAAAAACAGAAAATAAAAAACTTGGAGTTGCTTTAGAAGTTAAATCTTTGTCTTCAAATCACTTTTTTAAGGATGTTTCTTTTAATTTACATTACGGAGAAATTTTAGGCGTATATGGGCTTATGGGAGCTGGCAGAACCGAAATTATGAAAAGTATATTTGGAGTATTGCCTATAGATAGCGGTAATATAGAAATAGAAGGTAAAAAAGCGTTTATAAAAAGTCCGCAACAAGCTATAAAAAACGGAATAGGATTTATTACCGAAGATAGAAAGACGGAAGGTTTAATGTTAAATGAAAATATAAAAAATAATGTTTCTTTAAATAATTTTAATAAAATAGTTAACGGTAATTTTTTAATAAATAATAGCAAAGAAAATTTTATAAGTTCTTTTGCAGTTAGAGATTTTAATATTAAATGCAGCGGTATTAATCATATATGCAATAATTTAAGCGGAGGAAATCAGCAAAAAGTTATATTTGCAAAATGGATAATTAGCAATCCTAAAATACTTATATTGGATGAACCGACAAGAGGAGTAGATATAGCCTCCAAAAAAGAAATATATTCCATGATGGATAATTTAGCTTCTAAAGGCATAGCAATACTTATGGTTTCTTCAGAATTACCTGAAATAATAGGCATGAGCGATAGAGTTATGGTTATACATGAGGGAAAGGTAGCTGGATTTTTAAATAGAAATGATGCAAACGAAGAAAATATTATGGTGCTTGCCACTGGAGGTTTATTATGAAAAATAAAAATATAATACAATACCTGCAGGATTACGGCTCTTTTATAGCTTTAATTTTTTTGGTTATAGTTATTGGCGCAATAAGTCCCGATTTTAGAACTGTTAATAATTTCTTATCTTTGCTTCGTCAATCCGCTATTAACGGTTTAATAGCTTTCGGTATGACTTGCGTAATTCTTACTGGCGGAATAGATTTATCGGTAGGTTCTGTTCTCGCATTAACTAGTATAATTTGCGCTCATACAATAAAAATTGGACTACCCGCTCCATTATCTATGTTAATAGCTTTAATATTTGGAATTATATTAGGAACTATAAGCGGATTAATGGTGACGAAATCAAGATTACAACCTTTTATAGCGACTCTTATCACTATGACGGGATACAGAGGATTGACAATGATTTTAAGCGGAGGTAAGCCTATTTCAAGATTGGGTAATAATTTACTTTTAAATCAAATAGGTAAAGGTTCTTTTTTAGGCATTCCTATTCCCGTATGGATATTAATTATATTTTTTGCCATATTTTTATTTGTATTAAAAAAGACAGTATTAGGCAGACAAATTTACGCTACAGGAAGCAATGCAAAAGCGGCGGAATTGGCTGGCATAAATATAAATAATATAAAATTAATAGTTTATGCCGTTTCTGGATTTATGGCTTCGTTGTCTGGTTTAATATTGGTTTCAAGGCTCGGTTCGGCTCAACCTACACTTGGCAGCGGTTATGAGCTTGACGCTATTGCAGCGGTTGCTTTAGGCGGAACAAGTATGAAGGGTGGAAGAGGAAAAATAACGGGAACTTTAATAGGAATACTTATTATAGCGGTATTAAATAACGGTTTAAATATTATAGGAGTATCTTCATACTATCAAGATGTAGTTAAAGCTTTAGTGATATTTTTAGCCGTAATTTCTGATAGAAATAGGTAGATAATAAAAATAAATATAAAAAATTTAACAAAAGGAGAATAAAAATGAAGAAAACTCTAATTATTACATTATTATCGATTCTTATTTTATCTTGCAAATCTGGAGAAAGTCAAGATAATAAGATAACGGTTGGGTTATCCGTTTCAACTTTAAATAATCCATTTTTTGTAAGTCTTTCAGACGGAGCAAAACAAAAAGCGAAAGAACTTAATATTAATTTAAGCGTAGTTAATGCTTCCGATGATACGGCAAAACAAACTAGCGACATAGAGGATTTAATTTCTAAAAATGTTCAAGTCATAATAGTTAATCCTGTAGATTCTGACGCCGTAGCTCCAGCGGTTTTAGACGCTATTAACGCTAATATTCCCGTTATAAGCGTAGATAGAGGAGTAAACGGTGTGGAAGTTACAAGTTCGATAGCTTCGGATAATGTCGCAGGAGCTAGATTGGCGGGAGAATATTTAATTGAGCTGATAGGAGAAAAATCCAAAGTCGCCGAACTTATAGGAATTCCTGGCGCTACCGCTACTATTGATAGAGGGAAAGGTTTTCATCAAGCCGTAGACGGAAAATTAAATATAGTTGCAAGTCAAACCGCTAATTTCAATAGAGCCGAAGGTTTAACCGTAATGGAAAATATACTTCAAGCTAATCCTGACTTAAAAGGAGTATTTGCTCATAATGACGAAATGGCATTAGGCGCTTTAGAAGCTATTCAATCGTTAGGAAAAAATATAGTCATTATAGGATTTGACGCTACGGACGATGCAGTTTATTCCGTAAAAATGGGAACTATGAAAGCTACAGTCGCTCAACAACCTGAACTTATGGGAGCGATAGCAGTTGAAACCGCTTTAAAAATAATAAACGGAGAAACTGTCGAAAAAACTATACCCGTAGATATTACTTTGATAAAAGAATAAAGTTAATAAATTAAACTTATCTTTATTATGGAGTAATAGTTAATTAAAAATTATTACTTCATAATAATGCCATTAAAAAGAGAGATTTAAATAATAATGAAAAAAATTTTAGTAATAGGCAGTATAAATAAAGATTTGGTAATAAACGCTCCAAGATTTCCTAAAGAAGGCGAAACAATACTTGGAAAAAGTTTTTATACTAATAATGGAGGCAAAGGCGCTAATCAGTCGGCGGCTATAGCAAAGTTAGGCGGAGATATAAGCATACTCGGAGCTGTGGGAGATGATAATTTTGGAAAAGATTTATCTTATTCTCTATCGTCAAATAAAGTTAATATAGACAATCTTATAATTAAAAAAAATGTTTCTACGGGAATAGCCTTTATTACGGTTATTGAAAGCGGAGCAAATAATATAATAGTATCTCAAGGAGCTAACGCTTTAATTACTAAAGAAGACATTAAAGAAGAATTAATTAATAAATACGATATTATAGTTATGCAATTAGAAATTCCTTTAGAGATTGCAAAATATTCTGCAAAGATTTCAAAAAAACTTAATAAAATAGTCGTTCTAAATCCTTCGCCTGCAATAAAATTAGACAAAGAATTTTTAAGTTATATTGATATTCTTATTCCTAACGAAACCGAAATAAATATAATTGGAGGAATAGATTATGTTTTTGATTGCGGAGTTAAAAATATTATTTTAACTTTAGGCAAAAAAGGTTGCGAATTGATAACTAAAGAAAATAATAAAATTAACAGAAAAACTTTTAACGCTTATAATGTAGAAGTTGTCGACACTACGGCGGCGGGAGATAGTTTTTTAGGCGGAATAGTTAGAATGTTAGCGGAAGATAAAACTATTGAAGAAGCGATAACTTTTGCAATGAAAGTCGCCAATATAACGGTTACAAGAAAAGGCGCTATAGATTCTATTCCGACTTACGAAGAAGTAATTAATAAAAAATGGAATTAAAATTTTCTTAAAATAATTTAAATAAAAAATTTTTGCAATTAATAGATTTTCATTATAGAATTATTCGATAATTTAAAAGTAATAGGAATTATTATGGAAATATCTGAAAAAACTTTGAAATTCTTACTCAATATGCAGCAAAACGAAATAAACGAATATCATGTTTATTTGAATTTGGTAAAATTCGTTAAAAAAGAAGACGACAAAAAAGTCTTAACGGATATAGCGAAAGAGGAGTTGATTCATTCAAAAACTTTGGAAAAATATACTAATAAAAAATTGAAACCTCAAAAATTAAAAGTTTTTAAATTCTTTATTTTAAGCGTTCTTTTTGGCTACACTTTCGTAATTAAGATAATGGAAGGCGGAGAGAAAAACGCCGAATATATTTATTCAAAAATAGAAGAAGAAATTCCAGACGCTAAAAAAATCGCGTTCGAAGAAGACGAACATGAAAATAAATTAATAGCGATACTTGACGAAGAGAGATTAAAATATATCGGCTCTATGGTTTTGGGTTTAAGCGATGCTCTCGTTGAAATAAGCGGAACTTTGGCGGGATTAAGTTTTGCATTGCAGAATAATAAACTTGTAGCTTTATCGGGAATAATAACGGGAATATCGGCGACTTTATCAATGGCTTCTTCAGAATATCTTTCTGCAAAATCGGACGGAAATAAAAACGCTTTTAAGTCTTCTTTATATACGGGAATAATTTATTTGTTAACCGTAAGTTTTTTAATTACGCCTTATTTAATTTTTCCAAACGATAAATGCGTTTATGCTTTAATTACTATGATTATTATAGTTATTTGTATAATATTTATTTTTACTTATTATGTTTCGGTTGCAAAAAGTCTGCCTTTTAGAAATAGATTTTTTGAAATGGTAAGCATAAGTTTAACGGTTGCAGGAATAAGTTTTTTTATAGGAATTTTGGTTAAAAACTTTTTAGGAATAGACATTTAATTATGATTAAAGAATTTAAATACAAAATTGAAATAAACGATTTTATAGATTTTCAACTTCATTACTTAAAAACAAACTCTCAAATTAAATCTTCCGCTAAAAAAAGCGTTATAATTTTGATAGCGATTTATATATTAATATTTATAGCGATTATTTTATTTTTCAAAGGCGATAATTATTTTATAATCGTTCCTGCAATTTTACTTTCCGCTTTATTTTCGTTAATACAAATAAAAACTTATAAAAATCGTTTGAATAAAAAAATAATTAAAAAAATATATCAATATGTAGATGATAGAAAACTTGACGGAGTTTTTGGCGATAAAATTTTAACTATATGCGAAGATAAAATAATTTTCAAAGAAGACAGAGGCGAGATGACTTTTAATAAATCGGACATAAAAAATATAGATTTTAGCGAGAAATCAATTTTTATTTATACCGATAATACTTCGGCTATAATTATTCCAAAAAGTTATTTGAGTAAGGAAGATATTGATTTTTTGATTAATTATAAGAATTAATTTTTATATTATGTAAAATTAATCGAATTTTTTTATTAATAAACTATTGACAATTATTTACAATATGTTATTATATAAATATAATTAAGTAGGATTTTTTATGTCTGCATCAACTCAACTCAACTCAACTCAACTCAACTCAACTCAACTCAACTCAACTCAACTCAACTTGTAGTTTAAATAAATTATTTTGGTATAATATATTTAAATCCTCGTATTACTGACTTTTATATTTTTGAAAATAAAAATATAGGAGTTAATAATACAAAATGAAAGAAACTATTTTAGATAAATTTTTAAGAAAATATAGAATAAGAATGGTTAAACCGACTATAGAAAAATATAATAATTGTAGATTATTGGATGTAGGTTGCGGTTGGGAAGCCAAATTATTAAAGTCGATAGAAAATTATATAGATTATGGAGTAGGAATAGATTTTAAACCTCCAAAATTAAAAACTGAAAAATTAGAAACTATCAAATCGGTTTTAGAAAAAGAACTTCCTTTTGAAAATGAAAGTTTTGATGTGGTTACAATGTTAGCTGTATTGGAGCATTTAAGTTATCCTGAAGATATTTTAAAAGAAATTCGCAGGGTTTTGAAAAAAGATGGAAGATTAATAATAACTGTTCCTTCAAAAATAGCAAAACCTATATTGGAATTTTTAGCTTATAATATGCATGTTATTGACAGGCTTGAAATAGAAGACCATAAAAAATATTATAATAAAAAAGATATATTTGAAGCTGCTGAAATTTCTAATTTTATAGTTGAAAAACATAAATATTTTCAATTAAGATGCAATAATTTTGCAATTTTGAAAAAGAATATTAATTAGTTTTATATTTTAATATTATTTTTACATAATTATCGGTTTATAAAGTTTGTTTTATATGTATAATTAAATAGCTATAACTTTATTTATATAACTTGATTTTATCTTAAATTCATTGTATTATATATTAAAAAAATAAACGCTAAAATCGATTCGGGGAATAAATTTTGGAAAATATGATAGACATAATTAATAAAGCTCAATTAAAGACTATAGATAAAGATACATTTTTATCTGTAAGTTCTTTATGTTCTTCTATTCCAAAAAGTATTACCGAAAATCCTAAATGGAAAGAATTGCAAGCTACGGCTAAAGAGATTTATAGAACTTTGGTTTCAAATTACGATTATGAGCTTGGAATAGCGAGAATAACGCATTCTCAAATATTAAACGAAGCTGGAATTGGCGGAAATGCAACTATAGTTAAATCTATCGATATTTTAGAAGAGAAAGGTTTTATAATAAGAGTGGAATCAAAATCGAAAAGTCATCATTATTTAATGCCTTATCAAGAAAAACTTTATTCCGAAACATGCAATTTTGAAGCGAGAGATTTATCGGCTTTTTATACCATAAGCAAAAAGAATAAAAGAGAAGAAAAATCTAAACAGTCGATTGATAAACTTTTTTACAAGGTTTGTTATAATTTAAACTGTTTAGGAATAGACGCTCCGCATAAACTGATTGATAAATATTCTTCGGATGGAGGTAAATTAAGAATTATATTATCTATGTCGGATGCAATTTATATAGCTAAAAAATATAATTTAAAGAAAAATATTGATTTAAATAAATATCTTATAGATTTATTGAAAAAAGGAAATTTAAGAGATAATATATTTGATAATGAAACAATGAATACTATAAGAAATATAATTATAAAAAATAAACAAAATATTACAGAGTAAAATTATGGCGACAAAAAAAACAAATAACGAAGAAAATTCTAAAAGAAATTCCGCTTCAAAAAAATCTGCGGAAATATCTAAAACGAGCAAAAAGCAAACTGCAAGTTTAAAAAAGAAAACGGATGGGCAGATAAAAAAAACTACGACTAAAAAAACTGCAACTAAAAAAAGCGTTGAAGTTCCTAAAAAAACCGTTTCTTCAAGCATAAGAAAAATAGAACCTATAAAAACGGACGATATTGAAAAAAAAGAAGAGAGAGAATCAATAAAATTATTGAGAGAAGCTATAAAAGCAAAATCTAAAAATATCTCAAAACCCGTATCTGTAAAAAAACATTTGATAATAAAAGACGAAGAGATAAAAGAAAATGAAACAGCTTCAAATACAACGGAAAGTTCTATTATAAATAAAGAAAACGCTAAAAATGTAGAAAAAGCCGATTATATTTTTAACGAGTTTAAGAAAAAAGAAGAAACTAAAGAAATAAAAACTGAAAATAAAACATTTAGCAAAAATACTTATAGCAAAAGCGATATATTTAAAAAGCCCGTTATAATAAGAAGTCCTATAGAAGCGGAAGAATTAAAAAGAAATATAGAAAACTCTAAATTTAATCAAAGCGAAATGGACGAAGCTATAGAAAATGCGGCTATGATAGAAGAAGATACGCCGATTGAAGATTATAGCATATATTCGAGTAAAAAATTAGAAGAGTTAAGAAAAAAAGATATAAAAATAATAGAAACTGAAGACGAAATGAAAGCGAGCGGAATTCCAGAAGTTGAAAGAAAACCAGCTCAACCTTATACCGCTCCAGCTCATTCTTCGGCAAAAAAACAAAAAAAATCAAACAAATTGATTGCGATTATAGGAATTATAATAATAATATTAGGTTTGTCTTATTTAGGATTTCAATTTTTTGGAAATAAAACGGACGCTTTAGAAGACGATTTTTATAGCACTATATCGACAAATGAAAACGAAACTAATAATATAATTTCTTCTACTACTACAAATACAAATGAAAATATTTCTCAAACTAATGAAACTGAAAATATTACAAATGAAATTTCTAAAACTAACGATATAGCAAAACAGAATAGCGATAAAGTTATTGAAACTAACGATATTAAATCGGTTTCTTCAAATAATACGATTATTCAATCGAATATCGCAACTTCTCCAAAACCAAATTTGCCTAATACTCCAAATATTCCTAATCCGCCGATTATACCAAATCCGCCAGCAAAAAATACGAATGCATATTTGGGCGGAAACACATACAGAACAAAATGGACGGATACTTTAACTTCTATAGCTTCAAGCGAACTTGGAGATGCAAGAAGATGGCCCACAATTTATGTTATGAATGAAAATATTTTTAAGGACCCTGATTCTTTGGTTTTCAATAAAGATATTAAAATTCCCGAAGGCGCAAAAAAAAAAGTTGATGAGATGAATGCGGAAGAGAGAAGGGCTTTATATAACGACTATATGAGAGTAGCCGAAATATATTTAAGTATTGGAAAAACAAATTCTGCAAATACAATGAAGAGCAGAGCGAATTCAATTATAAAATGAAAAATATAAAAAAGAAAAATATTATATTAGGATTCTCATGTAAAGGCTGCGGAACATGTTGCAAAGAAAAAGGATATATTTTTTTTAATAAAAGCGATATATCGAAAGCCTCAAAATATCTCGGCATAACTCCTTTAATTTTTATAAGCAAATATTTAGATTATGATGATTCTTTAGGTTATCATATTAAAGTTGATAATGAAAATCGTTGTCATTTTTTAGATAAAAACGATAAATGTTTAATACATAAAGCGAAACCTACTCAATGCAAAACTTTTCCATATTGGAAAGAATACACAGATAAAAACAGAAATTTAATTTCGGGTAAATTTAATAGACCTTGCAAAGGCGCGATAGTAAAGAAGTAATTTTTTGGTTATTTTGCTAACAAAAATAACAACATAAAAAAAACGGTTTATACAATTAAGTATAAACCGCAAATCAAGGTATTAGAATTTATATAAAAAATTTGAAAAAGATTTTGCTTTATGCTTTCGGTCCAAATTTCAAACCTAACTCTACGCCTATATCGAATACGCCTTCAATTTCAGATTTTTCTCCAAGCTCTGGCGTAGCTTTAGTTTTAAGCATATCATATCCTAAATATAAACCAATATTAAAAGCTAATTTATCGGTAAAGAAAATAGAATAATCAAAAGTTCCTTTAATATAGCCTATAATAGCGGGACTATAGTTATCTCTAAAAACTTTCATGTCTATTTTTTCTTTGCCTTTAATTGTAGTATCTCCAATTTTAGCTTTAGAAGACAATTGAAAAGCTACGGGAATTTTTACTCCGCCGCCAATACCGATTGCGAAAGCTCCGATATTGATTTTTGGAAGCAAGCCAATTTGGAAACTATCCATAATATAAGCTGCATAGATTGAAATTTTAGTTCCTAACTCTTCATATTTTTGAGTAAGCGCGCGAGTAGTATGAGCGTATCCTAACTCTCCCAAAACGCTTATTCCAAAACCGCTTTTAACTTGCAACATATAACCTAATTGAGCGGTAACTCCAGCGTCAAAACCTATTCCGCTTTTCCATTTAATGTCTTTTTCACTTTTGCTAGGAATGCCGATACCCAATCCGAGTGGCACATTTAATATAAACTCAAATCCGCTTGCTGCAAATGCCGATACGCTAAAAATCATCGTCATCGCCATTATTACAATAAATTTTTTAATGTTTTTCATTTTATTATCTCCTTGTATGAAAAATTTTTATTTATAACAAAATCGGGTTTCTTCTCTCCCGATAAGTTGCCAAAGTTAAAGTATCCGAAAGAAACGGATAAAGAATTAAAAAATAATTTATTAAATTTATTATGAGATTGTTTTTTAAAAAATTTAAAGTTATGCCGTTGCGTTGCGTTGCGTTGCGTTGCGTTGCGTTGCAAATGCATATACAGTATTGTTATTTATTGTAATTTTCATATTAAACTTTCCTCACCGATTTCTCGGCAAATAGTTTTACTAATTAAATTATACAATATTAAAAAAATATGTCAAGCGTTTTTAAGAAAAAAAATAATTTCTCACATGGATGCAGAAAATTAAAAGAGCAAGAATCTATAATTTCTTAATTATTTAATTTATTATCTTTTACCAAAATGCAAACCTACAGTTATGTCGGCGCCAATAGAATGATGCTGATTTATATTATAGCCTGCAAATAATCTGTTTCTATCATTTTTATCGAAAAACATATATTCGTAATAAATGTCTAATCCTGCAACCAAAGCAATTTTTTCTGTAGCGTAAATTCTATCTTCTGCAAATAAACGAACATAAGGCGAATAAGGAATTTTAGTAGGTCTTCTTATTCCTTCTATAAGCGGAATAAATTTTACGCCTGAAGCTACTCCAAAAGCCAAATCTATTATCGATGCGGGATTTTCATTTATAATAAATTTAATTATTCTTTATATTTGCTTGTTTTCTTTTTACAAATGTTAAATATTATAAAAATTTTATTAATAAAATAGCAATAAAACGATTGATAATAATTTTTCAATATTATATAATATTTATCGTAAATATTTAATTAAAGAATATTAATAAAAAAATAATATAAGGAATAATTATGGCTTCATATCCGCTAGGGATAAATCCTAAAACAGAGAAACAATATAAGGTAATGATAGTGGACGATTCAAGCACAATTCGTATAGCCGAAAAAAAAATACTTTTATCCGAAAATTTTAATGTTATGCTCGAAGCTGACGGAGCAATGACGGCGTTAAAGCAATTAAAAGAATCGCCCGACAGACCCGATATACTTATGATTGATTTTGAAATGCCTCAAATGAATGGAATAGATTTATTAAAAAGAATAAGAGCTTTGAATTATGAAGGCAAAGTTATAGTTGTCACTTCTTATGCAAATAAAGGAATTTTAAGCGAATTTTTAAAACTTAAAATAGACGGATATGTGGTAAAACCCGTTCAAAGACAAACCATTATTCAGCATTTGGCAAAAGTTTTGGGAAGAGACGATTATATAAAGTAATTTCAAAATTGTATTATTCCAAAATTTTAAAAATCTATTAAAATCGTTAATCATGAATAAAAAAATAATGAAATTGCCCGATTCTGTCGCTAATCGTATAGCTGCTGGAGAAGTTATAGAAAGACCCGCTTCTATGCTTAAAGAACTTTTAGAAAACGCTATTGATTCTAAAGCCGATAATATAGAAGTTTCCACTCAAGAATCTGGAATAAAAAGCATGATTGTAGAAGATAACGGAGAGGGAATAAAATTTGAAGAACTTCCTCTTGCAATATCTCATCATGCCACGAGTAAAATTCATTCTATTGAAGATTTGGATTCTATTAATACTTTAGGTTTCAGAGGCGAGGCTTTAGCTTCAATATCGGATGTTACGAATTTAGAAATTATTTCAAAAAATGCAAATGAAAATAACGGAGGCAAAATAATTGTAGAAGGAGGAAAGATAATAGAGCATAAACCCGCAGCCGCTTCTAAAGGCACAAAAATTATAGCGAAAAATCTATTTTTTAATATACCTGCAAGATATAAATTCTTAAAACATACTTCAAGAGAATTTTTTCTTATGAAAGAAGTTTTCGATGCGGAAGCTTTAGTTCAACCTAATATTTCAATGAGATTAACAAATAACGGAAGACTTGCAATATCTTACGCGAAAGCTAAAAGCTTAAAAGATAGAATAGAAAATTATTTAAATGATAACGATATATTTTCAAATCTTATAGAAATAAACATTGAAAAAGAAAATATTTCTATTTACGGTTTATTTTCAAATTCAAAAATTAGTCAATCAATCAAAAAGAATAATTTTATATTTTTAAATAATCGTCCGATTGAAAATAGAGCGATTTCTTTTGCAATAAAAAACGCTTATTCAAACACCATACCAAAAGAAAGATATCCGTTTTATTTTTTATATATAAATATTGATTGCAATAAAGTCGATGTCAATGTTCATCCAAGCAAAAAAGAAGTTAGAATAAAAAACGAAAGAGAAACATCGGCAATGATTTATAACGAAATATTTAATAAAATAAACGAAGGCGCTTATTTTTCTTCTGTAAATATTGAAACCGATATTGAATCGACTCCGATTTTTAAAATTCAAAATGCTGAAAATTACGCTAATCAGTATAACAATTATAATAATACAAAAGAATATTATAATTCTTATCAAATTAAAGAGTTTAGTAAATTCGCACCCGAAAGAGATTTAAGAGAATTCGGAGAATATACGAAAGCGGTTGGACAAATATTTTCTTCGTATATAGTCGCTGAAAGAGGAGAGGAAATGTATATTATAGACCAGCATGCCGCCTATGAAAGATTAAATTACGAAAGAATATATAAAACCTTAACAAAAGGAAAATTAGAATACGAAAAATTATTAGTTCCTTGCGAAATAGAATACAGAGATTACGAAATAGATATTTTAAATAGTCATAAAGAAACTATCGAAGCTATCGGAATAAAATTTGAAACCAATTCAAAAAACAGCATAATAATAGAAGAAGTTCCGATATATATGCCGAAAAATCAAAAAATAGAAAAAATGATTAAAGATATTTTGGATATTTATATTTCAAAAGGCGAAAATAATTCTTTGGAAAAACTTATAAAACATACATGCAGTTCAATCTCTTGCAAATATTCTCCAAAAGCGGGAGATAGACTTTCAAATAGCGATATTCAAATTTTACTTGACTTGCTTGAAAAAGAAAATATTTTAACCAACTGCCCGCATGGACGCCCGTTTGTTTTAAGATTATCGAAAGATTATTTGGATAGAAAATTTTTCAGATAATATTTATTTAAATTATATTTTATTTAGATTATATTTAAATAATAAAAAAATTATTTTGAAGAAGTTTTTATATTTACGAATTTAATTTCAGAATTAACCGCTCCGTCTAAACTTTTATATTTTATAATTTCGGGCAAAGTATATTTTTCAATATTCGTATAAAAAATATCGACATCGTAAATTTTAGATTTTTTATTATAATATTCCGCTTTTTCAATTAATAAATTTTCTTTGTCTATCGTATAAGTTATGCTATAATCTTTATTATCGCCATTTGCTCTTAAAGAAATTTTATATTTTTCGTTTTCTTCTTTTAAACTTTCAAATATAAACTTACTTGAAAAAGAATTAAAATTTTGAGAGTTTCCAACGATTGCGTAAAATCCCGTAGTCTCTAAAACGCCTTCAAATATTTCAAACATATTTTTGTAAAAACTGTCGACATTTTCTAAAATTATAGTAGGCTTTGTTCCTTGAGTAAAAGCGAATTTCAATTTTATTTTATCTTTTGAAGAAGTATAATTTTTTGTAGGTATAGTCGATATTTGCCTTTCAATAATTTTGCCTTCTATATAAGCTTCAAAAGTTTTTGGATATATTGAAGAATATTTTTCTTTCATTTTAGAATATAATTCTTTAAAATCGTTTTTAGGCTCTTCTGAATAAAGACAAATAGGAAATAAAATTATTATAAATATTTTTTTAATTATATTATTCATTTTATTTATAATATATCTTTTAATTTAATTATCAATAGCATATTTTACAATTCTTTTTTAATCGGATTTTATATTATTTCCAAGCTCGCAAATAAATATTGCCGATATTACTAAAATTCCGCCTAATACAAAATTAAAAGTAAGTTTATCGTTCATAAATATAACTCCGCATAAAGCTCCTAAAAAAGCCTCTAAATTTAATAAAATGCTTGTTTTATTTACCGAAACATATTTTTGAGAAACGGTTTGGAGCAAATAAGCGAGTCCCGAACCGCCGATAGCCAAATATAAAAAAGATATTATATCGCCTCTTGAAAGAATTTCTATATTTAACGAAGTTTTTGTAATAAGAGCGAAAGATAAAGATATTATGCCCGCTATTATTAATTGCCAAATTGCCATTAATATTCCGTTTACATATTCTATTATAGCGTCTATCAAAATTAAATGAATTGCAAAAACTACCGCGCATAAAATTGCAAATAAATCTCCAATTTTAACTTCGTTTAATCCGTTTGCTAAAGTGAGAAAATATAAACCGATTATTGTTATTATCGCGGCTACAAACGAAGATATATGCGGACGCTTTTTATAAATAATCCAAGCTAAAAAAGGAACGAATATAACATTTGAACCCGTAAAAAAAGCGACTTTTGAAGCGGTTATAAATTGCGCTCCCATAGTTTGAAAAAAGAAACCAAAAAATAAAGCTATTCCAACGGGAAGCGAAAGCAATATATCTTTTAATTTCGTCATTTTAAAATATCTAAAAAATATTATAGCTAGGAATAATCCGCCGATTAAATTTCTAAAACCGACTAAATAAAAAGGCGGAACTTTTTCAACAACGACTTTTACGGCTACAAAACTATATCCCCAAATTAAAGCCGTTAAAAAAATTCCTAATGTCCCTAACTTTTCTAAAGTTTTTTTATTTTTTTTATTAATCATTTGATTTGATTTTTAATCTATTTTGATTTCTTTTGAATCAATTTAAGTATTTCTTTATCGCCTTTTTCTTTTGCAACTTTATATACTTTTTCACGCCCTTTTTCATCATAATAGTTTAATAATATATCGCAAACTTCTATATGTCCGTATTCCGAAGCCAAATATAAAGCGCTAAATCCGTTTACGGTTTTGTCTTCTATTTGATTTAAAGCGCCGTTATCGAGCAAATATTGAACTATATTAGCTTTGCCATTGTCTGCAGCTATAATTAAGGCTGTTTCTTTATTATTGCTTTTTTTATTTATAATATTCGGAGATAATTTTAATATATATTGAACGATATCCAAATAACCTTTTGCGCATGCAAACATAAAAGCATTCCATCCGTTAACATCTTTTTCATCCAAAACTTTTATATTATCCTGAATCAAATATTTAACCGATTTCAAATTGTCGTATATAATCGCCCACATTAAAGGAGTTATATTATTTGAACTTTTATTTGTTAAAGAATATCCTCTACTTCTTAATAATTCTATAATATCGATATTTCCCATTATTATAGCATGAACCATAGCGCTTCTTCCTATGCTATCCACCGCTTTAATATCCGCTTTTTTATCTAAAAGTTTTTCCGCTATTTCAACCTTTCCTTGAAAAGCCGCATACATTAAAGGCGTTCTATAATCGTCATCCGCTTTATTTATATCGGCTTTATAATTTATTAAAATATCTATTAATTCGTTATTTGAAATTTCGATTGCATAAATTAATGGCGTTTTGCCTTCGTCAGAAACTCCGTTAGGCGAGATACCGTTCATTAATAAATATTCTACGATATGTTTATGTCCCGCAGATGCGGCCATTGCCATCGCTTTTGGAGCTTCTTTTTTTGAATCTGCAAAGAAATATCTTACAATATCTAAAAATCCATTATGAGCTGCAGAAACAAAAGCGCTTGAAAAAACATTTTCTTTTTTATTTCCCAATCTTTGATGAATATAATGAACTAAAGATAAATTGCCGCTTATAGCCGCTATCGTTAAAGAATATCTTGGAATTTTCAAATTTCCTTTATTAATTATATATTCCACTATATCGATATTTCCGCTTGCAATTGCATAAGATAAAACGCTCTCTTCATACATATCTTCATCGTCAAGATTAGCTCCGTTGTCTATTAAAAATTTTACGGCTTCAAAATCGGATTTCTGACAAGCATACATAAGAGGCGTCATACTTATATCGGTTTTAACATTTACATTGGCTTTATTTTCAATAAGCAATTTTATTATATTAAAATAATCTTCCGAACATGCATAATGCAAAGCCGTTTCGCAGTTTACATTGCTTATATTTACATCCGCTCCTCTTTCAATCAATAATTTCGCTATATCAAAATGTCCCCTCGCCGAAGCGTTCATTAAAGGAGTTATAAATAATTTGTCTTGTTTATTAATATCCGCTCCCGCGTCTAAAAGTATTTTTACTATTTCGATATGCCCTAATTTAGCCGCATGAGTTAAAGGAGTAAGTCCCAATACATTAGGCAAATTAATATCTATATTTTTATTTTTTAGTAATATTTTAACTACAGACGCTTTATTATGAGCAGCCGCTTCATGAAGTTCGATTTCTATCTCTCTCATTATTATTCCCTTTTATTAGATTGTTAAAATTACATTATATAATTTTTATTATATAGTATTTATTATAAAACTTCAAATTTTTAAGCGTTAAAAATTATGTTAAATTTATATTTTTTAAATAAATTCTATATTTAATCTTAAAGAAGAAAATATATAGAAGCTATAGAGCAATAAATCGCAGTTCCCGCTATATCGCAAATTGAAGTTAAAACTGGCGCTCCGCTTATCGCAGGGTCGATTTTAAATTTAGTTAAAATAAAAGGCAGAGTAATTCCTATTATGCTTCCTATAAAAACTATACTAAACATTGACATAGCGACTATAGAAGCAATCTCAAGCCCTCCTCTAATTATTCCTAAAATATAACCTCCCAAAGCCATGCTTAATCCTAATATTGACGCGACAATCATTTCTTTTGAAAGCATATAAAACCAATCTTTTAATGTTACATCGCCTACCGCTAAAGAACGAATTACTAAAGTCGCGGATTGACTTCCCGCATTTCCGCCGCTTCCTATTAATAAAGGCAGAAATACTACTAATATTATATGTTTTTGTATAGTCGTTTGAAAAGCGCTAATTATTCCTCCCGAAAATAAATTTACAAAAACCAAAGCCATAAGCCATAATATTCTTTTTTTATATATTACGGTTATCGGCGTGATTTTTAAATTGTCGTCAAATTGATTTATTCCCGCCATTTTGTGAAAATCTTCGCTATATTCTTCTTGAGCGACATCAAATATATCGTCTATAGTTACAATTCCAATCATAGAATGCCTATCGTTTACCACAGCCAAAGAATGCAAATTATATTTCTTTATTATATCAACGGCTTCTTCTCTATCTTCGTAAGCGGATATATAAGGACAATTATTCATTATATCGGATATTAAAGTATTTTTATCCGTAAAGAATAATTTTCTTATCGCTATCGAACCTATTAAAGTTTTTTTAGAATCTAAAACATATATAGTAGTATAAGTTTCGGATTCTTCAATATTGCTTCTCACATATTCAAAAGCTTCTTCAACAGTCCAATCGGGTTTTATCGCTATATATTCTGGCGTCATCATTCTTCCAACGCTTCCTTCGGGATAAGCTAAAAGCCAAGAAGCAATTTCCCTCTCTTCGCTTCCTAATAATTTTAATATTTTTTGAGACATCTCTTCGGGAATAGATTCTAAAAAATATGTTCTATCGTCTGGACTTATATTTTCAAGCAATGCTGCAATATCGCTTTCGCTCATATTTTCTATTATTTTCTGCTGGTCTATAGCCGTTAATTCTGGAAAAACTTTAGTATAATATTCTTTTGGAAGAATGCTAAATATTTTATATTTGTATTCTGACTTTAACGATGTTATTAAATCGGCGGTTTCAACTTCCTGCCATAATATCAATGTGTCTCTTATATCGCCCCACTGTTCTTCTTCTATCAAATCTTCTATTTCTGGCTTCAAAAGTTCTTTAAGCATATTTCACCAACCAAACTATTTTTTGAAGTATATATTAAAGTTTTGTATAAAGCAATATTTATAATTTAAGTTATTATTAAGATTATAGATTAATTAAATAATAATATATGAAAGTATTTATTGATTTTAATTATTTCTATAGTATAATACAAAAATATATAATTCTTTATTTAGGCAAATTTATGAGAATATTAATTTACGAATCGAATACAAAAATAAGAGAAAGCATGATGGCAATATTAATTATGGCAGGTTACGATGTAGTAGCGTTAAGAGAAAAAAAACATATATTGAGAACGCTCGGGAAAAGACCTTTTTCTATAGCCGTTATCGATATTGAAGAAGATGACGGAGAGATGAATAATATAATTGAAGCAATTTATACTGACGACAGATATAAAGGAATTAATATTATCGCTCATATAGACGAAACAAGTAAAGAAATTATGACAAATTTGCTTGAAAAAGGCGCAATCGGTTTTTTATTAAAGCCTTTCAATGAAAAAGATTTTTTGTCAAGATTTAATACAATAATAGATAAAGCGAATTTAAAACCTAAAAAATTAAAATATATGACAACAAAAGATTTTGACAATTCCGAGTTGGTTTTTAGAGACGATAAAAATAACAGAATTCTCCATGCGACATTAACCGAATTATCGGCAGTCGGATTGAAATTTATTCCTAATGATAGCGGTATAAATTTAAGCGGAGTAATTGACAACGCTTCAATATATATAGGACCTTATACTTTAAATTTATCTATAAGCATAATCGATAAAAGCGGAGAAGAATACAGCGGAAATTTCACTTATGTATCTTTATTCAATTTAAAATTAATATGCAAATTGGTTCATGATAAACATTTAGAAAAATTATAAATTAAATATTTTTATTCTTAAAATAATATTTATCTTGATATTTATAAAATAAAATTATTAAAGTTTAATAACGGCAAATACGATAATATATATAGTTGATTGGACTACCCCCCAATAACTATATTTGTAATAAGCCGCTTTGTTCATCCCACAAAAGCGGTTTATTTTTTATTCTCTTCGTTTAAGATTTTATTTATTTTATTCAATTTATTTTTATTCATACTTTTTATTTTAATATTTTGTTTTTTCTCTTCGTTAAAATATTTTTTCAATAATTTATTATTTTCTATAAATAAAGTTTTTATATTTTTAGATTTTGTTTTTATATAATATTCTATTTTCAAAGCCAAATTAATATTTTCAACTTCCCAAACTGAAATATATTTTAAAGGTTTATGCATTTTAGTATAATTCGCTCCCTTTCTTCTTTTATGTTTATCAAATCTCTTTATCAAATCGTTTGTGATTCCCGTATAAAAAGAATCGTTTTCGCATAAAATTATATATACAAAATAATTATTCATTTTCTCTTATATCTTTTATAATTGTATCAATATCAATATAAATATCATTATTATATTTTTCAAATAAAGCACAAATATTTTTATAATCTTCAATCGTGTCTACCGTTGTTCTTAATTCTGGCATTGCTAACTCTTCGCTTACTTTCGGATTTTCAATTTTAAATTTATCCGAGTTTCTATAATGAAATTGAGTAATATGTTCATGCTCGTGCATATATTTTGAATTATCGTTTGCATATTTCAAAGCTTGATAATTTATAACTTCGACTCCGCTGCCATAAGGAAGCGCATCATAATAGCTTAAATCGGCATTATTTTTTATATGATAATCGACAATCATATCCAAAGCTTTCACGCTGACAAGAGGATTATCTCCCGTAGCTCTCACTATAATATCCGCCTTGAATTTTTCAGAGGCTTTAGTATATCTATCTAAAACATCGTTTTCGCTTCCGATAAAATAATCGCATTTTAGTTTTTCAAAAATATTTTTAAATTCATTATAAGATTTTTCTTCAGTTGCCACGACAATATTATGCGCTTTTTTAGAACTTCTTAATCTCTTTATAATAAGCTCAAGCATGGAATCGCAATTTGCCATAGGTTTCAAAGCCTTTTTTGGAAGTCTTGTAGAGCCGATTCTTGAAGCAAGGATAATAATAATTTTTTTCATTTTAAAAATCCTTTTAAAAATTTTAAAATCAATTATAAAAAATAATTTTACGAATTAATAAATGCAAATATATTTTTTCCGTTTATATTTTCTTTTTCTATTAACGCGATTAAATTATTATTTTTATCAATCAAAGCTAAATATTTATTCTTTATATAAGTAAAATCAAAATTCTCAATCATTTTTGTATTTCCGCAAAGAATTTGTTTTATAGTTTTTTCGTTTTCTATAATTTTTTTATCAATATTTTTAAACATATCAAAAAAAGACAATATATTTTTACTTGAAATATTATTTAAATCGCTTGCTTTATCTAAACTAAAATCTCCGATTGCCATTCTAATTAATTCTTTTGTATAAGCAAAATTTCCCGTTATCTCGCCAATATCTCTTATAATCGCTCTTATATAAGTTCCCTTGCTAACCGAAGTTTTAATTTTAAAAAAAGGATAATTATATTCCAATAATTCTATATCGTTTACGCAAACATTGACGCTTTTAATTTCAAAATCAATATTTTCTCTCGCCATATTGTAGGCTCGCTGTCCGTTTATTCTTTTTGCGCTGAAAATCGGCGGTTTTTGAATTATATTTCCGTGAAAATTTTTCTTAATAATATTTTCAAGTTCGGCAAAACTTAAAATATTTTTTTTATCTGCAACTTTTAAAATATTTCCGTTAATATCGTCCGTATCTCTGCTTTCTCCAAAAACTCCAACCGCCATATATTCTTTAGGCATATCGTCAAATAAAAAAAATAATTTCGTATATCTTCCAAAAGCCAAAATTAAAACTCCTTTAGCAAAAGGGTCTAAAGTTCCCACATGTCCAATTTTCTTTTCTTTTAAAATCGGTTTTAATTTTTTTATTACATCAAAAGAAGTTATGCCCGCGGGTTTATTTGCTATTAAAAATCCTTTCATTATCAGCCTTTCATTATTTGAATTGTATTAAAATATATATTGAGCATATTATTGCATAAGCTAGCTATATTCTTATAAATATTTGAGGCTATATCGTTTCCAATAGATTGTTTTAAATTATTGATAGCGTTAATATTATGTTTTATAGCTTCTAATCTAGCTTGATTTAATCGCAGTAAAAAAATATTACTTTTATCAAATTCTTCAATAGTAGTTTCGATGGCGGAATTTAATAAATAATAAACCATTATAAGTTTTTCTTTTTCTTCTAAAGACAAATTAACATTATTTCCAATATACACTTTTGATAATTCTCCGAGTCTATAACTTAATTTATAAATAGAGTTTAAATTATCAAAAAACCAATCTATATTATTTCTTTTTCTCAAATCCGACAAAACATATTTAATATCATGAAATATAGAATAACCCGCGCTTTTATCTTCTCCGCTTATAATATAATAATGCGAACTTATTAATATGTCTTGCAAAGTGTCGAAATCGGTTTTCCATTGCGGGTCTTCTTCGTTTATATTATAATATTTTTTCTTAAAACCGCTCCAATTAATCATAAATCTTTCTATGCTTTGTTTTATATTTCTATTGTCTCTAATATCGAGCAAAGTTTCAATATAAGATTTATCCAAATAAGCCATATCTTCAAGTAAATTATCTTCTTCTTTCTTGCATGAAAATATTAAAAAAGAAATTAAAAACGATAGAAATAATATGTCGGATATTTTAATTTTCAATCATATCTCCGTTTATATTGATTATTTTATAAAACAATGTATTATAAATAAATTATGAAAAAAAACAAGTTGTATTTTATTTCTTTTATTTTTATTAAAATTATTCTATTAATTTTATTTTCCTGCAAAAATAATAATTTGCAAAAAGGAATTTTATATTCAAAATCATCAAGCGATTTAAGTTTTGAAGCGAGCAAAGAAAAAGCGATAAATCAAATATATTTTTATATTGCAAATCAAACGGCAAATTTAATTAACAGAAACGATTATAATATAATAGCTTTCGCATTGAAGGACGATAATTTAATCGATTTTGAAAAAAGAGCTATTATAAAAGAATACAAAAAAGACGATAAATTTTTTACCAAAATAAAAATTAATGACGAAAAATTATATAAAAATGTTGTCGAAAGTTTAGAGAAAATGAAAAAAGAAGGATTTATTGATTCTAAAATTAGGGCGAATGCTTCTATAGAAATTTCTGAAAATGCAAAATTAAACGCTTATACGAGACAAATGTTAACTCAAAACGCTTTAGGCAGAGCTTATGAATCGTTATACAAAATATTGATTGAAAGCGGAATTGACGCAAATAAATCTTCGGAATTGACAAATAAAGCTTATATAATCGAAGAAAGTTATAGCTCAAACGATTATAATGTAGTAATTGAAACTGAAATAAATTAAATCAAATAATAAAATTTAAAAATAAAAATTATAATAAATTTATAGGCAATTCTAAAACTCTAACCGCATTTTCTAAAGCCGCTCTCATAATATCTTCTTTATTTTCTTTTCGCGCTTCGGCTAAAACTTCAACAGTATAAGGTATAAAAGAAGGTTCGTTTGCGCGTCCTCTTACTTTTTGCGGCGTTAAATAAGGAGCGTCCGTTTCTATAGTAAACATATCTTTTGGAACATATTTTGCAGCTTCTCTTATAAAATCGTTTTTAAGATAAGTCACCGCTCCCGAAAAAGAAAGAGTGTAGCCCAAATCCAATGCGATTTTAGCCTCTTCGACATTTCCGCTGAAACAATGGAATAATCCTCTTTTTGGAATATCGGCTTCTTTTAAGATTTGAAATGTGTCTTTAAACGCATCTCTGCTATGAATCAAAATTGGCAATTCCACTCTTTTTGCAACTTCGCATAAACTACTAAAAAATTCTCTCTGCTCTTTTTTATTTTCCGAATTGTGATAATAATCGAGTCCAATCTCTCCGACAGCGTAAACGGATTTTTTCTTTAATTTATTTTTATTCAAAGTTTTTATTTTTAATTCAAACGCTTTTATAGTATGCTCGTTATTTTCTTTCGCATAATCGGGATAATATCCTATGCTTAAAAAGACTCCTTCCGCTTCTGACAATATAAACATTCTCTCGTCTATATCGCTTGGATGAACTCCGATATCGACAAAATATAATATTCCAGATTGATTCGCTCTTTGTATAACTTCTATTAACTCTTTACTCTTTTTTGATATTAATGTTAGATGGCAATGGCTGTCTATCATTTTTACTCCAAATTATTTTTAATTTTTATTCTTTTAAATTATCGCCCGAAAGAACATGAAAATGAACATGAAAAACAGATTGTCCCGCACCCTTTCCGCAATTATTTATTATTCTAAAAGACGATAAATTTTTCTCTTTAGCGACTTTTTTTATAGTTTCAAAAATTTTATTTATATAAAATTCTTCCGTTTTCATAATATCTTTAAAATGTTTTTTAGGAACAACCAATAAATGAACTTTCGCCTTCGGATGCAAATCTGCAAATACAACGCAATATTCATTTTCTTTTATAAATTTTGAAGGAATTTCTCCGTTTATTATTTTACAAAAAATGCAGTCTTTATCGTAATTATTATTTTGCATAATATTTTCCTTTAATTAAGAATTTATAATTTTAGTATAGTATAAATTAGAATTAAAAATTAATCTATAGTTTATTTATTTGAATTTAATTGTTTCGTTATATAAAAATAAATTTCTATAAATACAAATAATACAAATCATTTGACAATTTTTTAATAAAAAATATAATTAATTACAATTAATTTAAGGAGATTTTTTAAATATGGCGAAAACCATTAAATGTAAATCTTGCAAATCGATAAACGATAAATATGCCAAAAAATGCTCTTTCTGTGGAGCGGTTTTATATCCCGAAATATCTCGCAAAAACGCCGAATTAATAACTATAATTTTAGATATAATTTTTTCTTTTATTTATTTATTTGCAATATTTCTTTTTATAAAAAATGCAAATAATAATCAAACTCCGAAATATATTAATCTTTTGCCCGCTGCAAATAGTCTTCCTTATTTTTTAATAATATTATTATTTTTATGTTTTGCCACGACAAAAATACTTTATATATTAAATATATTCGTAATGAAAAATAATCTTTTTTTAACAATAAGAAGAATAAGCATGTTTATAGAAGCGATTACAATGTTTCCTATTCAAACTATACTCGCTTTATATTTTTACGAACCCGCTACAAAAGAAAATAAAAAAAAAACTTAATCCAAATTATTTATATATTCTTTTAATTTAATAGCGTCATTATAATCGTTATCGATTGATAAAGCTTTATTGATATTTTCTAAAGCTAATTTTTTATCTCCCAAATCGCCGTATATTGAAGCTATATTATAATATATTAATTTGTTATTATCGTCTATTTCTTTTGCTTTTTCTAAATATCTAATCGCCATATTATTGCTATTTTTCTTTCTGTAGCATGAAGCTATATTGCATAAAACATAAACATTATTTTTTTCGTAAATAAAATTTAAATCATGAAATAAAGAAAGCGCTTTATCGTAATCGCCTTTCTTATAATAAATGCATCCGAGCAGATTAGCGATTGTGTTTATTTGTCTTGCATTATAAATATAATTCGTGTAATTTAAAGATATATCGTATTCTCCCCATTGATAAGACTTAAAAGCTATATAAATATATCTTGAATAATCTTTTCTTACCGTTTTAATATTGTCGTTAATTTCAATAGCTTTATTAAAATATTCCGTTCTGTTCGTTTCGTCCATTATTCCCATATATTCGTAAACAAAAGGATTATCATTTTTAATATTTATAAATCTATTAAAATATTCTAAAGAGTCTTCGTATAAATTATTTTTCATGCATAAAAAACCTACGATATATAAAGCCTCTAAATTTTCAGGTTCGTTTTCCAATATAGTTTTATAATAATTTTTTGCTTCTTCAAAATTTTTATCTTTAATGCATTTTTCTGCAAGTTTTGATAAAGATTTTATATCGTTATTATTTTCGCTCATTTTAAACTCTCTTAATTTTTTACTCTAATTTATTTTATAAAATTTTTTCATCATATTATTTCTATAGTCGGAAAAATTATCATTTTCTATAGAAAGTCTTAAATCATGCATAAATCTTTGCATAAATCTAATATTATGAATAGTCATTAAAATTGAAAAAAGAATTTCATGCGTTTTATCCAAATGATTTAAATATGCTTTTGAAAAATTTTTACAAGTATAACAATCGCATTCTTTCTCTAAAACGGCATCGTCCATTCTGTATTTTGAATTTCTTATTCTTATAATTCCATCCATAGTAAAAGCCTCTCCGTTTCTTGCGTTTCGAGTAGGCATTACGCAATCGAACATATCTATTCCTTCCATAACCGAATTTAAAATATCTCTTGGTTCGCTCACGCCCATTAAATATCTTGGTTTTTCTTTATTTGTATAAGGCATAACTTTTGATAAAACTTCATGCATTTTTTCGGGAGTTTCGCCAACCGAAAGCCCGCCGATTGCATAAAAAGGAAAATTCATTTCAGTTAAAGTTTCCGCGCTTATTTTTCTTAAATCGTCAAACATTCCGCCTTGAATTATTCCTCCTAAATATTGCCATTCTCTATTTTGAGAATTATCATGATATTCTTTGCATTCTTTTGCCCATTTATGAGTTCGCTCCATAGCTTCTTTAACATATTTATAACCCTCGTCATGTTTTGAGCATTCGTCAAGGCACATTATAAAATCAGCTCCGATTATATGTTCCGCTTCAATTACAGATTTTGGAGTAAAAAAATATTTAGTTCCGTCTATATGAGAATTAAATTCCACTCCGTTATCGTTTATATTTCTTAATTTTGCCAAAGAAAAAACTTGAAATCCGCCCGAATCGGTTAGCATAGCTCCTTTCCAAGCCATAAATTTTTTAACTCCGCCGAATTTTTTTATAACTTCTAAACTAGGTTTAAGAATCAAATGATAAGTATTTGCAAGTATTATTTTACTTTCGCTCTCTTCTATCATAGCGGGAGTTAATGCCTTTACTGTAGCTTTAGTTCCAACGGGCATAAAAACGGGAGTGTCTATTTCAATTCCATTAATTTCTATTTTTCCAAGTCTTGCTAAAGTAGAAGAAGACGATTTTAAAACCTTAAAAGAAAAAGACATATTAAACCTTTTATTAAATATTTAATTTAAAATTAAGATACATTTTATATAAAAATTAATAAATATCAAATCTTTATTTTTTATAATTGTTTATATTAATCAAATAAAAAAAGCCCAAGTTTAAAACTTGAGCTTTAAATATATTTAAATTATTTAACTTATTTTAATTTATATAATCCCTGCTATCCTTCCCGCTATTTGATAGAATACAAAACTTACAATCCAAGCCACAGCGAGAGTATAAACTACAATAAACGGTATCCATTTATTGCCAATCTCCGCTCCCATAACTCCGATTGCCGCAAAGCAAGGGAAATAAAGCAAAACGAATAACATTAAAGTATATGCTTTTATCCAATGATTAAATACGGGGTCGTTTTGGAGAGATTCCTCTAAAGTTGAAGTGTCTTCTTCGTCAAACTCTATAGCCTTAATTTGTGCTATAGTTGAAACCAAGACTTCTTTAGCCGCGCCTCCCGCAACCAAAGCTATTCCTATTCTCCAATCGAATCCTAAAGGTTTCATAACAGGTTCAACGAATTTTCCTATTTGTCCTCCGTAGGTTTTTTCTAAAGTTTCAGCCGATAATAATCTTTCGTATTCCGTATTAATAACTTCTTCGTCTTCAATATCTAATCCTTGTTCGGACGCTATAGAAATCGCTTGTTCTCTTAATGAAACTTCTTCCTGTTCGTTTGGCTCATATTGAGGGAAAGTCATAAGCGCCCATATTATTACTGACGCTGCAAATACATAAGTTCCCGCTTTCTTTATATACATCCAACCTCTATCAAACATATGCCTTAAAATAGCTTTCGCTCTTGGCACTCTATAAGGAGGAAGTTCCATAACAAAAGGAGTTTCTTCTCCCTTAAATAAAGCTTTTCTCAATACAAACGCCACTATAAAGCCGATTATAACGCCGATTATATAGATACTAAACATAACCGTAGGAGCATTATTTGGAAAGAAAGCCGCCGTAAATAAAACGAATACGGGAACTCTTGCGCCACAACTCATAAATGTAGTTATTAAAACGGTTACTATTCTGTCTTTTTTATTTCTCAAAGTTCTTGCCGCCATTGTCGCGGGAATGCTACAACCGAAACCTAAAAATAAAGGAATAAACGATTGCCCATGCAAACCCAATCTATGCATCACTTTATCCATTAAAAAAGCCGCTCTTGCCATATAACCGCAATCTTCTAAAAATGAAATTCCTACAAACAATATAAGCACTAAAGGGAAGAATGACAAAATCGCTCCAACGCCTCCTATAATTCCGTCAACAACCAAAGACTGAATTAAACTTCCTTCTGGCAATAATCCTCCGACTGCATCGGATAATAAACCGAGTCCGCTTTCTATCCATCCTTGAGGATAAGCGCCGAGAGTAAATGTGGCGTAAAATATTAGCCAAATAACCGCTAAAAATATAGGAATTCCAAGCCATTTATTTAAGAATACCACATCCGCCGCTTCTGTAAAATTAAACGCTCTTATATTGTCTTTTTTAACCGCCTCTTGCAAAGCTCCTCTTATATAAGAATATCTTTTATCCGCCATAATCGAATCTGATTTTGCATTTTCGGAAGATTCTAATTTTATTATTTCTTTATTAACCGTTTCTATTACCTCTCCGCCGTTTGAGCATTCTCTTCTTATCGAATGAATCGCTCTTTCGTCTTTTTCCAAAGTTTTAATAGCAAGCCATCTTTTATGCAAATCGCTTAAATCTCCTTGCATATTGTCGGTTATCGTTTTAATCGATTTTTCTACCGTCTCGCCGTATTGCATCGCCGCGTCTTTATCCAATTTATTTCCCGATTTATACATATCTTCTATTTTATCTAAAATTAGTAAAACGCTTTCGTATTTGCTTCCGTAAATTTTTAAAACGGGCAATTTTAAAAGTTCTGTAAGAGATTTTTCATTTATTTTGATTCCGTCTTTTTCGGCAAACTCATACATATTAAGAACGCATACAATAGGAATTCCTAATTCAATAAGTTGTAAAGTCAAATAAAGATTTCTTTCTAAATTCGTAGCGTCTATAACATCGATTATAAAATCGGGCTTCTCGTTTAATAAAACATCGCAGGCAACAACTTCATCTTGAGAGTAAGCGCTTAAACTATAAACTCCTGGCAAGTCAATCAAATCGTAAGTATAGCCGTTATAAACCATATCTTTTTCTCTTCTTTCGACTGTAACGCCTGGATAATTTGCGACTTTATAATTTGCTCCTGTAAGAGCGTTGAATATTGTTGTTTTTCCGCAGTTTGGATTTCCCGCTATAGCCACTTTTAATTTTGTGTTATTTGAAGGAACTTTAGTTTTTTTGTAAATATCTTCTCTGTTTTCAATTAAATTAGAATCTAATTCTAATTTTTCTTTTTTCGTATCGGAAGATTTTAAAATTCTATCTTTTTTAATTTCTACCTCCGATTTTGAAACTTCGATTCCTTTAGCTTCGGAATTTCTTAAAGATATTTCATAGTCCATTATATGAACTTCAATCGGGTCTCCGAGTGGCGCTTTTCTGACAATCCATCCTTTAGCTCCTGGCGTAAAACCCATCTCGATAATCCTTTGCCTAATTTCTCCTTCGGTGGCGACTTTATCTACCACAAAACCTTCTTCTATTTCTAGTTCGGTTAACTTCATAATATACTCCTTGTTATTAAATTGTTTGTATATTCTAACACAAAGTAAGATATTTGTCAATAGTTTAAATTAAAAAAATTAAAATTTTTAAAAGTCGAAATTTTATTTATTTGTCTTTATTGGGACAAGATATGTAAAATCAAATTTTAATTCCTGGTCGTATCTTCCGCCAACTTTATTATCTTCGGTTAAAAATAATCCGTTATTTAAAGCCAAAGTTAGAGATATTCCATTTTCAAATACAAATTCTCTTTTAATATTTAATCCAAAATAAAAAGGAACTCTATAAAAAGGGTCGCCCTCAACACTTATAAATTGATGTTTTCTATTTATATAAAAGAATGAAACAAAAGCGATAGGCTCTATTTCAAACCAATTAAGAACGGGAATATTTCCTCTTAAAAATAATCCATGTCCGAATTTCGTTACATTATTATCTCTGTCGGGTATATTATAAGACATCATATAAAGTATAGATAATTGTTTGCTATTAATTCCTACCGCTCCCGTATAATTTTCAGTAATTGCAGGCGTTCCCGCAACAAGAGGATATTCATGTCCTCCATTATGCCAATAATGAAGAGCAATATAAGGCGTCCATAGATTTATAAAATCTAACCAATAAATTACTCCGACATCAAATCTTTCTCTATGTTTAGCGTTATGTTGTATTTGCCAATTCATATATAATTCGCCTCTTCCTCCCGCCTTAAACCATTCAAAAGAAGCGCCGTATTCGTAAAATCCATGAGTAAAAGGCTCGTCATATTTATAGCTTTCTGGTCCTTTAGCTATTAAAGTATTATCGGGAGTCGACCTAACTACGGGCGTCATATCTATTAAAGGGTCTCTTATTGGCGCAGGTAAATTATGTCCGCCCGTAAGAGTTCCCATTCTGAAAGATACATATTCATTTGAAATTTGCATTGTAACTATAGGAAAAAATCTTATTCCTTTTGGCAATTCTGAAGTAAAAGGAAAAAATACGGAAACGCCAATTTTCAAATTTATCAAATCGTTAAATTGTATATCAAAATCGCCCGCCGTAAAATTTTCAAAATATGTTAAAGTTGTTCTCGTATATTCCCAACAAGTATTTTCTCCGTTATATGCGTATGAACTTGTAAATAATCTAAAATCTACTGTCGTATCGCAGTATAATTGAATTACTACGCTCATATATGAAATAATTAAAATAATTATGCGTTTCATAATAAATCCTATTAAATTATTGAAAAATGTAAAAATTATTATATCATATTTTATAAAAAAATAAATTATAATATTTTATTAATTTCGGTTTATACTGTTATAATATTTATAAAGAGTTAATAATTTTAAATTTTTTGTTGACTTTTTATAAAAAATTACTAAATTATAAATAGAGAAATTTCAAAGAATTTGGAGAGTATTATGGCGCGTAATATAATAGACGGATACAGAAAAATTGAAGGCAATTATCCGACTTACAGAGAATATTTAATTCATTTTTATTGTAAAGACTGCTTTAATTTTTGGGCTGTTGACGAAAAAGAAATTAATATATCGGAAAATGATGATTTGAGCCAAATTGACGATATTATAGAGGATTCGGTTTCAAATTGTCCTATATGCGGCTCTACAAATATAACAAGAAGTTATAATAATAGTTAATTAGTTTTTATATTAATTAATTCTATAATCTCTTTAGAGTCAATATCTTTTGCGATAGTTAGGGCGGTTTTATCTTCTTCGTTTATTATAGATAAATCCGCTCCTCTTTCTATAAGAAATTTAGCGGCTTTTATATTATTATTTTTCAAAGCTATTATTAAAGAACTGTCTCCTCTAATATCTATGTCGTTAATATTCGCTCCGTTTTTAAGCAAATAATCTATTATTTCAGTCGCTCCGTCTTCTGCGGCATACATTAAAGGAGTTTTATTGCCAAAATCTTTTGAGTTGATATTTATTCCCGAGTTTAAAAATTCTCTAATCTTTCTTAAATCGCCGTATAAACAAGCCGTATGTATATTGCTTGAATTGTCTATTCTTATATTCTTAAACATTTTTTTTAATATGGGCAATGAAATTATTATTACGAATATAATAACTATTATTAAAGTATTTAAGCTCATAATTTTTTAAACTCTCTAAAAAATATTTAATTCTAAAATAAAAACTTTTATTTAAGGATTAAAACTCACTTTTACATTTTTTATTATATCTATATCTTTAGCGCCAGTTTTTGAATATTTAGGTATAGCAATTTTAGAATTTGCTTTATCTCCTATATTTATTTCTGCGGTATATAAAACATTATTATCTTGATATATCGTAGCTTCCACTACTATTTTATAATTTCCATCTCTTACAAAATTTCCGTTATTATCTTTGCAATCCCAAATTATATTTATATTTCCTTCTTTTGGAGTCGCTTCAGATACAGCGTCTATTTCATCCTGATTCATATTAATAGCGTTTGCTTTTCTCTGCCAATTCGATAAAGAATATTCTCTTTTTTTCCAACCTTCTCTCCTTCCCGTAAAATCGGTTATATAAATCGTTTTAATATAATTTCCTTTCGCATCCTCAACCCAAACGGCTATTTGATTGCTTGCAAATCCGCCTCTTTTTGTATAATCAAAATTAATTTGCACAGTTTTTCTATTTTGAGCGTATTCAAAAGACGCCGTTATAAATAAAGCAAATATTGTAATAAGAATTTTCTTCATAATATTTATTTCCTCCAATTTTATTTAATATGATTATTATATAATTTTTTAAATAAAAAACTATATTATAATAGCGTATTTTTAATATAATTTAAATAATAATTATCAATAAAAAAATTATGATTTTAATTATTATTAAATATTTATTAAATAAATTTAAAATATTTTATATTATAATTTATATTTATTCGTATAATTATCAAATGTTTTTAATAATTTTTCTTAATTTGTATCTTTTTTTACTTGACAAGATTTATTATCTATTGTATTATTTATGTTAGAAAAAACGAACAACAAATAAACAAAAGGAGTTATAAATGAGTTCATTAATAAATCAAAGACTTATCGATTTTAAAGTTCAAGCTTACCAAAATGGAGAGTTTAAAGAAGTTTCAAAAAGCGATGTATTGGGTAAATGGAGCGTATTCTTCTTTTATCCTGCAGACTTTACTTTTGTATGTCCTACGGAATTGGGCGATTTAGCGGACACTTATGACGAGTTCAAAAAAATTAACTGCGAAATCTATTCCGTTTCAGAAGACACTCATTTCGTTCATAAAGCTTGGGCGGACGCTTCGGACACAATCAAAAAAATTAAATATCCAATGCTTGGCGACCCTACGGGAATATTGGCAAGATTTTTTGGAGTATTGGTTGAAGACGCTGGACAGGCTTTAAGAGGAAGCTTTATAGTTAGTCCTCAAGGAGAAATTAAAGCTTACGAAATTCACGACATGGGAATAGGAAGAGACGCTAACGAATTATTAAGAAAAGTTCAAGCGGCTCAATATGTTGCCGAACATGGCGGAGAAGTTTGTCCTGCAAAATGGAAACCAGGCTCTAAAACTCTAAAACCAGGAATCGATTTGGTTGGAAAAATCTAATAATCGAGTTTAAATGAATAGTTTGAAACTTTAAGTTTTGATTAAGTTAAAAAAAGAGGGAGATTTTGTTCTCTCTCTTTTTTATTATGATTTTTAATATTTAATTAATTATTTACCGCAGAGTTTAAAGAATCAATATCGAAAACTGAAACCGCTTCAATATCGGGAGCGATTTTTTTACTCATTCCCGTTAATACTTTACCAGGTCCGCATTCGTATATTTTAGTTATTCCCAATTTTTGCATATTAATCATACTGTCAAACCATTTAACTGTAGAAAACATTTGCTTATATAAATTTTCTTTTATAGAATCAAAAGAATGAATTTCGGCTGTGACATTTGAAAAAACTTTATTTTTAGAATTATTAAATTTTATATTTTCTAAAAATTCTTTTAAACTGTCGGCTGCAGGTTTCATAAAAGGAGAGTGAAAAGCGCCCGATACTTTTAAAGGCATTACTCTTTTTGCTCCCGCCTCTTGAATTTTCGGAGTTATATCTTCGATAGCTTTCGATAAACCAGATATAACAATTTGGTCTTTCAAATTATAATTAGCGGCTACAACCTCTTTATTTTCAGGCATACATTTAACTACACCCTCGTAATTTAATCCTAAAACGGCAGCCATTCCATAAGGAGCGTCAGAGCCAGCCTTTGCCATAAGAAGTCCTCTCTCTCTCGCAATTTTTACGGCGTCTTCAAAAGTTATATAATCTGCAGCGCATAACGCTGTAATCTCGCCTAAACTATGCCCAGCGAAAAAATCGCCTTTTATATTTTTGGACTCTAAAGCCTTATAAACTGCAATTCCAACCGTAACCAAAGCGGGTTGAGTATTTTCCGTTTTCTTTAAATCTTCTTCCGTTCCTTCAAAACATAAAGCCTTAATATCTATATCGCTTAAAATATTTGCAGCTTTATCGAAAATTTCTTTTGATTCTGCAATATTATCGTATAAAGATTTTCCCATTCCCGCAGTTTGAGAGCCTTGTCCTGGAAATAAAAAAGCTATATTTGACATGTTATATTCTCCTTAAATATTATTAAAATTTATAAATCAATTAAAAATAATCTGTTAATAAAATATAACAATAAAATAAAGTTTTATCAAGGTTTAATTTTGTTATAAAATAGTTTATTTAATCTTTTCTATTTTTAGAATAATATTTCCGTTCATTTCGTTAATATCGAGAATATTATATTTATTCGACAATATGCTATTTATTTCTTCTTTATAATTGGAATATTCGTCAGAATAAAAAGGATAGATTAAATAAAATTTATCGTAATTATCGATTTCTAATTTATTTTCAAAACTATTTTGATTATCTATAATAGTATAGTTTAAATTTTGATTCAAATAATAAAGATTATAAGCGTAAAATATTTCTTTATATAAATAAACATTTAGATTTTCGTCAAAATATTTTTCAGTATTATTAACTTCAAAAAAGTCAAATCTTTTTGGATTGGTTATATTATATAAATAAATTATGCATAAAATAGCCAAAATAAATATTCTAATTTTTTTATTTTCAATTATCGATAAAAACAACGGAACAAATAAAAATATTAGAATATACGAAACGGCGGAATATCTTGCATAACGAAAAGGAGCAAGCATATTTCCAAAAAAAGCGAAAAAGCTTCCTAAAATAGATACAAAAAGCAAAATATTGAATTTCTTTTTATCTATTATTATATTCAAATCGTTTCTTTTGAAATATAAATATAATAAAGATGATATTATAAAAAATATAAATAAACCATTAAAAGATATTCTATTTATATATCCTATAACATCCGAATTATAATTTAGACTTCGTCCAGCTCTTGAATTGGCGTTAAACATTGAATTAAAGAAATTTGAGCATAATAATTGAGATATAAATAAAGCTAATAAAAATATTCCCGCGTAATAAAGTATAATTTTATAGTTTTTTATTTCTAAATTATTTGAACCTATTTTATAAAATAAAATTAAAAATATTAATATGCATAATATTATTGGCAATTCGTATATTTTATTATTTATTTTTAAATTATAAGAAACTGAAAAATTATTTAGAGCGTCATTTTTTACTTTTAAATTGACATATCCTAAAGAATGAAAATTATAATCCAATACTTTATCCCCGTTAATATTTACATTTTTTATTTGATATAAATCGTTGGCTCTAAATAATTGATTTTTAAAATTAATTCTTGCATAAATATGTTTATAATCTCCAAAATTATTTTCGTTTATTATATTTAAGTCGGATTTTCTATATTGAATTCCTAAAATAAATAAAATAGATATTGAAACGACAAATATTATTATTAAAGCAAACCATACTTTTATTAAAATATTTTTTATTTTATTTGAAATACTGAAATTTAATAAATTATTCAAATGAAATTTTTCTTTATTTGAAATTAAAAAATTATAGAATAACATAGTGGAAAGTATCAATACAAATAGTAATGAAGAAAATTGAGTTATATAACAAATGCCCGCTATTATAGTAGTTAAAATAAAATTTTTAATAGAGTATTTATTTTCAGAAATTGTCGATAAAACTATATAAGTTATAATAATAAAAAAAGTTTCTTGTATTTGATACGCTCTTAAAAACATCGCAAAAGTTATTGATGAAGGCATAAGAGATATACAAAAAATACTTCCGAGTATTATTTCTCTGTTGTCTTCAAAAACATATTTTAAAAGTTTGTATATAAAAATAAAAGAAATTATAAATAGTAAACAATTTAAAACAGTTCCCGTAATAATTATATTCTTTTTGTCTATAACTTCTCTTCCGATAAACGAAAGCCTAAATAACGAATAATATAAATTTGAAATATAAGGGTCTTTGCTATTTTTATATAAGGCTACTATATCGTCCAAACAATCTTTAATGCTTTTGTCCCCAAAGAAAATGATTTTATATAATTCCTTTCCGCTAATATTTGAAAAATCGCTAATAAAGTCTTTAAAATTATTTCCTAAAATATTGGTTTTATTGTTTGCAGCCAAAATCGTATAATATTCGTCTTGGTCTAATTCATTTTGTTGAGAAGCCCAATAAATTCTAGCAGATATTGCAAATACGCATATAAGTATTAATAATAAACGAAATATTTTATTGTTTGCTAACATATTTAATAATCGTTTATAGAATTATTTAAGATAAAATTGAATAAGTAAAAAACTATACTTAAAATAATTGATAAATATAGACGATAAAAATTTGCAATAAAAATTAATTGACGATTGACGATTGACGATTGACGATTGACGATTGACGATTGACGATTGACGATTGACGATTGACGATTGACGATTGACGATTGACGATTGACGATTGACGATTGACGATTGACGAGCGTCAACAAGATATTATAAACTACCAAAATCATATAAATATTATACAATATTAAAAAAAATTATCAAGTGTTTTAACAAAAAATTAAAAAATTGGTAGAAGTAAAAAATTATAAAAAACTTTCACTTGCAAAAACTATACAAATAAAAATTAATTTTATATTGATAATTTTTTTTATTCTTAATATAATATCAATATATCGTTGTTAATTTCCGATAATTTATATAAATATTTTAACGAACGAATAATTAAAAAAGTGGGTATTAATATGTTTGATTTAGATGTTGTAAACGCTTTCAGCAAAGGCACTGTGATAATATTGAAAAGTTATTTTAATTCAAAAGTGCTTAAAGGCGATGTGAGAATATATAGAAACGCTAATCATGTCGGCGGAGTTATAGTTTTTATAGGAATTACAGGAGATTTAAGCGGAAGATTAATGTTTAATATGAGCAAATCAACCGCTTTCAAATTAGCATCCGCTCTCAATTCCGAGTCGATTACGATTATAGACGATATATTTGTTTCAACGATAAAAGAATTTGTAAATATGGTTGCGGGAAGCGCTATAAACGATTTATACACAAAACATATTGATTTGGATATGACTCCTCCAGCTATTCTTATGAGCGAGCAGATAGCTATGCTTGAAAAAGAAAATGATAAAATACTTTCGATTAATTATAAAACCGAATTCGGCGATATATTTATGAATCTAATTTTATTTAATCAATCGAAATCTTAAACTTAATGATTAAATTTTTTATATTATTATTTATTTTAGTTTTATTATTAAAATTTATTATTGACAAAATAATTATAATAAAAAAATCAAATCGATTTTTAAGAAAATATTTTTTTGAAGATAAACTTTATTCTGCGGAAGAAGTTGCAAATATTTTTAAGTTAGACAAAGATAATTTTCTTTCTCTTATAAAAACTCTCGAACAATATAATTATTTTTCTTTTTTTAATAAAAGAGGAATAATTATGGCGAAAGATTTTTATTCAAAATACGAACTTAAATATTTAATAAGGCTTTTATCAAAAAAACAAAAACTTAAAGTTTAATTCTATAAAATTAATTCAATTTTGACGACATTAAATCTTTTTCTATTGAATTGCTTAAAAACTCAACAAAAACATCGTATAAAATCGGGTCTAATTTTAAATGCTTTTCAATAAACTCTTCTCTCATTATATTAAGCGATTCTTCGGGCGTGAAAGTTTTTCCGCCTCTATATTTTCTCGCTGGGTCCATTAAAGCGTCATACACATCTATAATTTCAAGCATTTTAGCGGGAAAATAAGCGAAAGCCTCGCATTCGTCTATAGCTTTAGCGTCATAAGACATTATTCTCGGTATTTGAAAGCTTGCATATTTTTCAACTTTTAATTTATGCAATTTCTCATAAGGTCCATATCCCAAACCGTAATATTCATGATGCAATGCGACTGTTAATATAACTTCTAAAGGATATTCTGAAGTTTGACTTACAAGTTTATAACTGTTAAATAAATGTTTTTTTATTCTCTCGTAATCTCTTCCTTCCCCGCTTTCAAAATAATCCAAATCTTTAACTTTTCCGACATCATGAAGCAAAGCTCCAACGGAATACGAATACATTTCTTTTTCTTCAACGCTTTTAATTCCTTGGTCTATCGCATCTTCAACCGTTTCTAAATTATCGTATAATCTATATTTGCCGTCAAGGTTTTCTACCATTTTATCATAATGTTTTTTATAAATCTTTTGATATGTCGTTCTTATTTTATGCACAAGCTGTCTTCTATTAACTAAATTATTATAGAAAGTTAAAAAATTAACATAAGAAATAAAAACTCTATTTGAATGCGCCATTACTCCGCCATCCGAATAATTTCTTAACTCTGTAAAAACTTTTTGAGTTTCCGTATTATAAGAAAGCATATTAACTATTGTAGTAACTAAAGAGCTTGTAGTTTCCGTAATTTCCTGATTTTCAATTTTCGCCTGGTCTTGAGATATTTCATTATCTTTAATTTTCTTCATACTTTCAAACATTGTAACTTTAGCTATAAGTCCGACATCGTTTCCCGCGTTTACTATTCTTTGAGCGGTATTTTTATTTATAACATGTTTTTCGTCTACTTTAACTTCTTTAAGTTCTTTATCATGGGTTTCTATAATGCTGAGTTTATCCTTATAAGTCATTTTGCCGATTTCTTTTATTCTCTTGTCAAGTTCTTCTTCGCATTCTTTCGGCGTCTTAAACTTATAATTTGAATTTAATAAATTTGCTTTTGCATTTTCTTTTATGGTTTTAAACTCTTGAACAAAAACTTTAAAATTTTTAGGAATATATAGTTTAATATTAGCGTATTTAGGATTATCTAATATAAGACTTAACTGTTCGGTATTAAATTCTACTATGCCTTTTTCTCTATCCAATCTAAATAAAGGAATATTATGAGATATTAAATAATCTTTAATATCGTTGACTTCATTTAAATTTAATTCTTCAAATTTACTAGTTATTTCTTCAATATTTATATTCATTTTATATTATTCCCTCTCAAAATTTATATATTAAAAATTTATATTAATTATAATTAAAGTATATAATATTTTAAAAAAATTTAAATAATTAAAAGATTATTTTATACGAAGCGATTAATCATGTTTTTGGTTTTTATTTATATAAATATTTGCATTAATAATAATTTATTAACCTTTCGGAAGCAATCTTAAAGGGTCTATAGACATTCCTAAATAAGAGATTTTAAAATATAATCGACTTTTATTTCCAATAATTTCAGAATCTCCTATATTTCCTATATAATCTCCTTTATTAACAATATCTCCAGCTTTAACTTTTATATCCGACAAATAAGCGTATGCCGTATTATAACCGTTTTTATGTTTTATAATAATTACTTTTCCAAAACCTCTTATATTATCAGAATATTCAACTATTCCGTAATCGGAAGCGACTATTTTATCTCCAGCTTTTCCAGATATAATTATTCCTCTATTTGCTAAATTATTTTCATCCGTTCCGTATTTTGAAACTATGCTTCCTCTATATGGAAAAATAAAAGAACTTTCAGGCAAATCGTCAAAGTCTGTATAAATAGTTTTTAATATTTGAACTTTTAAAGAAGCTCCAGCTTGCAAAGTATAATTATTCAAATCTTTTATATCGTTTAATTTTAATAAATCCGCCAAAACCATTTTATGATTTCTTGCAATAGAATATAAAGTATCTCCTTTTTTAACAGAATAAGAAGAATTAACCAAAGTAGTTTTTTTCTCTCTTTCCGCATAAACTTTTATTATTTCGTCAACTTTAATTATTGATTTTTCGTTTAATCCGTTTAAAGAATATATTTCTACTAAATCCATTCCTTTAGCAACCGCTATTTCGCTTAAAGTATCGCCTTTTTTAATTTTATAATCTTCAATTTTTCTATATTCTCTTTTTACTTCGTTTGATGGTTGATTTTGATTATTATTTAAATTCAAATTAACTTTATTATAAATTTTTATGCTATCGCCTATTTTTAATAAATAATTTCTATTCAAGCCGTTTAATTCTAATAATTGATTTAAAGACATTGAATTATTTGCAGCTATTGCTAAAAGCGTATCTCCTTTTTTAACTTTATAAACAGAAATTATTTTTTTATCGTCTATCGTATTATTTTTATTTTTTTTGGCATATATTTTTAATTTCTCTCCGATTTTTAATTTATATTTTAAAGGCTCTTCTATATTATTTATTCTTAAAAAATCGCTAACGGGAATATCGTTGTCGAAAGCGATTCCAAAAAGCGTATCTCCGCTTCTAACTGTGTATAATTCAAAATTATCTTCAGTTTTTTGATTGTTAATTTCTTTTTTTATATTTTCTATTGAATTTCTATTAACCGAATTATCCGAATTTTTTTCTATAGAATTTTTTTTATTTTCTTCAAACGAAACTTTTTCAATATTATTATTTGCCACTTTTAATGTTTCGCCTACTTTGAGATTATATTTATTAAAATCTTTTATATTATTTATAGCGCAGAATTCACTTGCCGACATTCCATGAGAAAATGCAATTCCTAAAATTGTATCTCCACTTTTTACTTTATAATTTTTGTAAGATTTCGATTTATCGACATCAAAAGCGTAAGATTTATTTACCGAATCAAAAACTAAACTATATTCTTTTTCTTTAACTTTAAGAGTCTCGCCAATTTTAAGATTATATTTATCAGCATCTTCTATGTTGTTCAATTTTAAAAATTCGCTTGCCGACATTCCATGCGAAAATGCAATTCCGTATAAACTATCTCCGTTTTCTACTTTATAATTTATATAATTTGCTCCAAATAAAGAATAAGATATAGATAATCCTAAAAAAATTTTAAAAATATTATTCGTTTTTATCATACCGTTTTAATTGTCTATTTCAAAAACTTCTTCAATCGGCGGGTCTGAAGGAATTATAATAACATTTGATTCTTTTACGCTCGACATTTCGGGACCTTTTTTCATTTTTTCAACAAACTCTTCTATATCTTTTTTGCTTTCCAAATATCCTATTATTTCAACCGAACCGTCATAATTATTCCAAACTTTTCCCGCGATTTTCATTTCGTCTGCGCATTTTTTAGCGTAATATCTGAAACCTACGCCTTGCACTCTTCCTCTTAATACAATATTTACTTTAAACATAATATAAATATCGGAATTTAGGATTATAGAATTTATTTTTATTAACTCTACTTATGATAATTAAAAATAAACATTATATACATTTTTTAAAATAATAGTATAATTTATTAAATTGTATAAAATTATATTTAAGGATTTTTTATGATAGATGTTAAATTAATAAGAGAAAATATAGAATTAGTAGAAGAGAATTTAAGAAAGAGAAGAAGCAAAGTTTCTTTAGATAAATTAAAATCTTTAGAAAGCGAAAGATTAAAATTATTAAAAGAAGTTGAAAACGACAGAGCGAAAAAAAACGAATCTTCAAAAAAAGTCGGAGAATGCATGAAAGCTGGAAAAAAAGAAGAAGCGGAAAAAATTAAAGAAGAAATGAAATTGTTTGTCGAATCATTAAATAAAAAAGAAGAAAAATTATCCGAACTTGAAGAGCAAGTTAATAATGAAATTCTTTATTTACCAAATATGCTTTCCGATGAAGTGCCTGAAGGAGACGATGAAAATAGCAATAAAGAAATTATAAGATGGGGAGAGCCGAAAAAATTTGATTTTGAAGTTAAAGACCATGTAGATATTGCAGTTGGACTTAATATACTAGATATTGAAAGAGCGGTTAGAATGTCAAGAACTCGTTTCTCTTTAATGAAAGGAAAAGGAGCCGCGCTTGAAAGAGCTTTAATTAATTTTATGCTCAAAAAACACACAACAGAACATGGCTACACGGAATATATTCCTCCGATTCTCGTTAATTCAAAAGCTATGACGGGAACGGGGAATTTGCCGAAGTTTGAAGAAGATTTATTTAAGACTACTGATAATCCAGCTTTATATTTAATACCTACCGCTGAAGTTCCTTTAACTAATATATATAGAGAAGAGATTATACCAGAGAGTATGCTTCCAATTTATGCCACAGCCTATACTCCTTGTTTTCGCTCGGAGGCAGGTTCTTACGGAAGAGATATGAGAGGATTGATAAGGCAGCATCAATTTGATAAAGTCGAACTTGTAAAAATATGCGCTCCCGATACTTCAAAAATGGAACATGAAAAAATGCTTAAAGACGCGGAAAGTATTTTGCAGGCTTTAGAACTTCCTTATAGAGTAGTGGTTTTATCTTCGGGAGATATTGGAAACGCCGCTTATAAAACTTTCGATTTGGAAGTTTGGCTTCCTTCACAAAACACATATAGAGAAATTTCAAGCGTAAGCAACTGTTGGGATTATCAATCTCGCCGAATGCAAATGAGAGTAAAGAGAGCAGGCAAAACAGAATTAGTTCACACTTTAAACGGAAGCGGAATAGCCGTTGGAAGAACTTGGATTGCAATTCTTGAAAATTATCAGCAGGAAGATGGAAGCGTAATAATTCCCGAAGCGTTAAGAAGTTTTACGGGATTCGATAAAATAGAAAAAGAATAAATATTAAAAAATAAATTATAGAATATAAAAATAACGCTTGAAATAATTATTTTTTATTCTATACTTGAATATATAACAATATTATATATAGTAATAAATTAATTAAAAAACAAGGAGAATAAAAATGGAATTACTAGCGTATATTTTAGTAATGGAAACAAACGATGAATTTCTTAAGGAATTATTAATGGAACTTTTTACAAAAGACGAAAGAGATATGATTTGGCAAAGGCTTAAAATAGTTACATTGCTTAAAAAGAAAATACCTCAATACGAAATCGCAAAAATATTAAACGCAAGTTTATGTTCAATTACAAGAGGAGCTAAAGAATTAAAAAAACCAAACAGCGCTTTGTCGACAATAGTCGATAAATATCTTATTAATAACGAAGAATTTCAAGAGAGTCTTAATAAATCTCTACAAAAACAATAGACTAATTTCATCCGCATAATCAAAATAGATTTTTTTTATAGATAAATATTCTTTTGAGATAATAAAATATTTTGTATGTTTATTTATTATTTCAGAATGTTTATCTATAAAATCTTCTTTAAAAAGTTTTTTATAATTTAAAAAATTTATTCCTTTTGCGGTTCTTAAAGATAAAAATATAAATTCTTTTTTTCTTGTATCGCTATCCAAATATTCTATATTTTTTACGGGCAATTTATTTTGAGATAAAACTTCCAAATAATCTTTAATATTTTTTGTATTTTCGTATCTATTATTTTTATAACAACCGAAAGCTCCCGCTCCGATTCCTAAATAATCTTTCAAATCCCAATAACCGCTATTATGAATCGATTCGTAATTAGAAAAAGCATAATTTGAAATTTCGTATCTCATAAGCCCAAAACTCTCTATAGTTTCTTTAGCCAAATTATAATAATAAACGCAATCTTCTTCTGCAGGCAAAAAATCTCGCCATTTATTTTTAAGAGAATCGTTAAGCTCTAAATAATATAAAGAAATATGTTTTATTTTAGGAAGCAAATCAAAAGCTTGCAAAATATCTTTTTTAGATTGCTCTTTATCGTTTAACGGAAGTCCGCATATAAAATCAACCGAAATATTTTCAATGTTTGATTTATTTATTAATTTCAAAGCTTCGATAATATCGTTTTTGTCGGTTTTTCTGTTAATTATTTTTAAACTCTCTTCATTGAAAGTTTGAATTCCAATCGACAATCTTATATTTTTTATTTTCGATATAACTTTTAAAGAATCTTTATTTATATCGTTAATATTAAATTCAATAGTTATTTCTTTTATTTCGTCATTATTATTTTTATTTATAACTTCAAATAATTTTTCAAAAAAATATTCTAACATTTTTGCGCCGATTATAGAAGGAGTTCCGCCTCCTATATAAATAGTTTCAATATTTTTTTTATAATCTTTTATTCTAATTTCAAGCTCTTTTATTAAAGCGTCCAAATATTTTTTATACGAATCGGGAGAGTTCATATTAACAACCGAATAAAAATTACAATAAGCGCATTTATAAACGCAAAAAGGAATGTGTATATATAACATTTAATTTAAGAAATCTTTTAAAGAGTTGTATCTTTTTGAATACATTTTTCTTAAAGCTTTTTTCTCTATTTGTCTAATTCTCTCTTTTGTGCAAGAATGCGATTTGCTTACTTCTTTAAGAGTTTTTTTCTCTTCGCCAATTCCGTATCTCGCTTTTATTATTTGTCTTTCCGTATCGTTTAAATCTTCCATAGCAATTTTTAACTCTTCGACTAACTCTTTATTTGTAAGGTTTTCTTCTACTCCGACTTCTCTGTCGTCTTCTATAATATTTGCAAGTTTTTCTTTTATTCCGTCAAAATTAAATTCTCTCTCTAAAGAAACATAATCGCTATTGGCAGCCATTACGCTCATAAGGTCTTTAGGGTCTCTCTTTAATATTTCGGATAATTGATTAACATCGGGAATATCTCCCGTTTTATAATAACTTTGATGAATAACTCTTTCCAAATCAACCAAATCTGTAGCTTTATTTAAAGGCAATCTTATCAATCTTGATTTTTCGTTTATCGCTGTTAATATGCTTTGTCTAATCCAATAAACCGCGTAAGAAATAAAATGATAACCTTTATCGGGTTCAAATCTGTCGGCTGCCATTATTAAACCTAAATTGCCTTCTTCTATTAAATCTTCTAATAAAAGTCCGCTGCTTCTATATTGTTTTGCAATAGTTATTACAAATCTTAAATTGCTTTTTATTAAAGTGGCTCTCGCTTCCATATCGCCTTCTTTTACTTTTCTCGTTAATTCTTCTTCTTCTTCGCGAGTTAAAAGCCTTTCTCTTTTAGCGTCTTCAAGATATATAGTTATATTATCGCTTTCGGCAATACGATGGTTTATATTTTTAATTTTTTTAGACGACATATTATTAACTCTCACAAATATTTATTGGCAATATCATGCACAACCGAATGATTAAAAGAATGAGACGATTTATTCGCTATTATTTTAGCTTTTATCGGTCTCGCCAATATATATAAATCTCCTATTATATCTAAAATTTTATGCCTTACAAATTCATTATCGAAATGTAGCTTCGTATTTATTACCTTTCCTTCGCATAATATTATATGGCTTCCAATCATTCCGCTTCCAGCCATTCCCATTTTTTGAGCGTAATCTATATTATCCAAAGTATTAAAACTTCTTGCCTTTCCTATATCTTCGGAAAACTGCTCGAAAGATTCAAATTTATAATCGTATTGCTGAACTCCGATACTTCCCGAAAAATCTATACGCAAATTAACTTCAAGTCCGTCATAAGGCGAAAGTATTATATAAGTTTCATTATCGTCAACTTTTCCGTAAGTTAATTCTCTATCTATAACTATAGGCTCTATATAATCTTCCTGTTCGATAAAACCCGCTTCTTTTAATGCATCGCAAAATACTAAAGCCGAACCGTCAACATTTGGAACTTCGCCATCGCATTTCACTATTAAATTTGTTATTCCCATCATATGCAATGCTGCTAAAAAATGCTCGGTTGTTTTTATATATCTATTTCCGTTTATTAAAGCCGTAGAATTAACCGCTCCCGATTTGTCTTTTGATAAAATATTTTCATGCGAAAGTTTTATATGAGTATTCGTATTTATATCTATAAAAACTATTCCCGTATTAACTTCTGCAGGAACTAAAGTCAATGCAGTTTTTCGTCCTTCCATTAATGCAAATCCGCTAACGACAACGCTTTTCGCTATCGTCCTTTGAGGAATTCTATATTTTAATTTTGATTTATTATGATTTCCATGTTCATTCAAATAATTTAAATTTTCTTCGTTTTTATTATTTTCTTTTTTATTTAAAACTTCTTCGCAACTTGAAAGCAATTTTGAAACGCTTATAGGTTTTTCTAAAAAATCGTAAGCGCCTAATTTTGTCGCTCTCACGGCAGTCTCAACTCCCGCATGCCCGCTCATCATAATCACAGTAGTTTTTGGATATTTTTCTTTTATATTTGAAAGTATATCTAAACCGTCAGTATTCGGAAGCCAAACATCTAAAAATACTAAATCAATTTTTTTTGATTCAAATATTTTTAAAGCTTCGTCATAATCTTTTGCAATATCTACATCGTAATCTTCATCTTCCAAAACATTTTTACAGGAGCTTAAAATATCTTCTTCATCGTCTATAATTAAAACTTTGTTTTTTATTTTTACGGTTTCTAAATTTTCCATATAATAATTTTAATATATTAACGATATAAAATCAATAGATATTTTATAAATTTATTGATTTTTTATATTTTAGTAGTAAAATTAACTGATAAAAACCTAATTGGAGATAATATTATGCGAAAAATAATAAATTTTAATACGAATTGGAAATTTTCTAAAGAATGGAACGATAATATAAAAAATGAATTTCTTAAAGGAGAAAATATAACTTTGCCTCATACGGTTCATGAAATTCCTTTGCATTATTTTGACGAATCTGACACTTGGCTTATTTCGGGCTATCAAAATATTTTTAATTACGACAAAGCAAAATTGAAAGATAAAAGAATACTTATAAATTTTGAAGGAGCTATGGCGGCTGCGGAATTATTTATAAACGGAAAAAGTTTTGGCGAACATAAAGGAGGATATTTGCCTTTTATACATGATATTACGGAAGCCTTGAAAGACGGAGAAAATATTATAGCGGTAAAATTAGACAGCAGAGAGAGAGAAGATATACCGCCTTTTGGAAATGAAATAGATTATTTATGCTATGGCGGAATATATAGAGAAGTTCAAATAATAATAGCGGATAATATTTCGATAGAAAAAACGATGCTCACGGCTTTATCAAATCAAAAGGTAACGGGAAAAATCAGAATAAGAAATTCAAAAAAACAAATTTCAAAAGAAACTTTATATTTTAATTTGTATAATAGAGAATATAAAATATGCGAAATAAAAAAAGAGATTCAATTAAAAGACGAATTATTTACCGACATAAATATTGATTGGAATATAGAATCCGACAGAATAGAGTTATGGGATATTGATAATCCTAGACTTTATAGACTCGATATAAGTTTAGAAAATAAAGATTCTGTTTCTTTAAATATAGGATTTAGAGATATTAAAATAACAGAAAATGGATTTTTCTTAAATGATAAAAGAATTAAATTAAGAGGATTAAACAGACATCAAAGTTTTCCTTATGTCGGATACGCTATGCCCGAAAGAATTCAAAAAAGAGATGCCGATATTCTAAAATTTGATTTGGGATTAAATATAGTTCGCTCTTCACATTATCCGCCTTCAAAACATTTTTTAGACAGATGCGATGAAATAGGTTTATTAGTTTTTGAAGAAATTCCTGGATGGCAGCATATAGGAGATAAAAATTGGCAAAAAATTTCTATAGAAAATGTTAAAGATATGATAGAAAGAGATTTTCATCATACTTCAATAATTATGTGGGGCGTGAGAATTAATGAGAGTCAAGATAATCATAGTTTTTATAAAGAAACAAATAGAGTATCTCATAAATTAGATAAAACAAGACCAACGGGCGGAGTTAGATATGTAATTGGAAGCGAGTTTCTTGAAGATGTTTTTACCGTTAATGATTTTAATTATGACGGAAAAGAGACGCCGATTAAAGCGCAGAAATTTATAACTAAATTAAATAAAAATGTTCCTTATATGATTACCGAATATAACGGACATATGTTTCCTACTAAAATGCAGGACAACGAAGAAAGATTATCGGAACATACAAAAAGACATTACGAGGTTGTCAATGCAATAGCTATCGATAATCATATTGCGGGCGGAACTGGTTGGTGCGCTTTCGATTATCATACGCATTATGATTTTGGTTCTGGCGATAGAATATGTTATCATGGCGTTTATGATATGTTTAGAAATCCAAAATTTGCATCAACCGTTTATTCTTCTCAAATGGATACAGATAAAAAAATAATATTAGAACCGATAACGATATACGCGAGAGGCGAGCGAGCGATTGGCGGAATTACTCCTTTAATGATTTCCACAAATTGCGATTATGTAGAAGTTTATTTTAAAGATATTATGATTGTAAAAGAATATCCCGCTACAAATAAATATCCTGGATTAAAACATCCTCCGATTATTATTAATATAGAGCAGAATATTCCTGGCGTAAGTTCTATGAATTGGGAAGATTTAAAAGTAATAGGTTATATAAACGGAAAAGCTGAAATTGAAAGAAAATATTTGAAAAATCCTACTTTCAAAGAATTAGAAATAACTGCGGACGATAAAGAAATTAATTCTATAAACGAAGGTTCGGCTTGGGATTCTACAAGAATAACGATTAAAGCGGTTGATTCTTGGGGAAATAGACTGCCTTATATTAACGAAGCTATTAATATAGAAGTAAAAGGAGCGGGAGAGCTTATAGGAAACGATAATCCCGTTTTAGAAGGCGGATATTATTCTTTTTGGGTAAAAACGAGCACTAAAAAAGGAATTATAAAAATAACCATTTCAAATAAGAGAGTGGAAAGTAAGAGTATAGAGATAAAGGTAAAATAGAATAAAGTAAAATAAACCTTCAAAAAATAAAGCGTCCTCCCTCCGCAACAAACGAAAGACGCCAAAATTATAGGAAATACAAAGGATTTGAGAATAATCCTCTGCATAAGAAAGATGCAATTTAAATTTTTACTTTATTATTTAATCAAAATTCTTATTCTTTTTTTTGTCGCTCTGCGCTACTTCGGTGAAAAAAGAAACAAAAAAACATTAACAATATGAATTTAAAGCTCAATATCAATGGCTTATACCATTTTTAAAAATTTCTTTATATTTAGTAACGGGAATTTTATTCCCTTATCTATAGAATATAGAATTTTATTCATATTCTTCACTTAATAACAATATTGTCATTGTGAGACATTGAAAATTCCGTAACAAAGTCGGGCAGAAGCCAAGCAATCTAAATATAGCGATTGTTTAAGCATAGTCTCTCACAATGACAAATTATAAATTTAATAACAAGGTGTTTTAACCCATGACATAAATTTGCAATTGCAAACAATGGGCTGAAGTCCGTTGTTATTTTTAAATTTGAATTACAAAAATCTAATATCAATTTAGTTAAATCTTTTTTAACTTCAATCAAATTTACTTTCGATAACTTATCAAGAAAAATTAAAAATCCTTGTTTAGTTAGAAAAAAATTTTATTCAAAAGGAATGTGCAAAATGAAACACACAAAAAACATTCTTAAATCTTTATTAATAATGGTAATGGCTTTATCGTTATTGTCGGTAAGCTGTAGCAAAGACGAAGGAAGTAAACCTACTGCTCCGTCTACTCCGATTAAAATCGATGCTGCAATTCTTGATTGAGCAATAAAATTAGCTGCAACTAAATTAGCTACAGATTCATCAACAGATAAAGTTGCATTTGACTTTAATAATTTTACTTCCACTAGCGGAACAGGTTCTGCAAGCGCTAAAGTTACTGCAGCAGTAAAAGTGGCTGATTTAAAGACAACATTAGAAAGTGATTTTAAATTAGATACTGATGATTATTCTTCTACTGCATACGCTGGAACAATTCAATACTATGATAAAACGGCAACATTAACTATTACTATTAAAGGTAATAACACTTTTGCTTCAGATGTAACACCTAAATATTCAGAAGTAGAAAAAGGTAAATCAGTTAAAACTGTAATAACTATTACTGCAGATAAAATATGGAATAATCAAAATTAAAAATTCCATTAAAGTATGGTTTTAAGCTAACTACAAAAAATAAAGATTTAAGCCAAAGCCTCTATGTTCAAAAGAGCATAGGGGTTTTATTTTTTAAATGAAGGTAATAATTTATTTTTATCTGTCAAAATTTAAATTAAATTTATAAAATTATATATGCTAATAAAATAGAGATTTAATCTAACAAATCCTATGTTAATAGTAGAAATTACAAAATAAATTATCCTAAAAATATTATATCGGTTTTTAATTCTTCCAAATTTTCTATATTAAAAACTTCTCTAATTATTTTTTTATATTTGTTTAATTGATTTTGATAAAATGCAATTTTTTTTTCGCTTTTCTTTGAAGTTTTATAATCTAAAATAAAATATTTGCCTTCGGAATTTTGAGTAATCAAATCTATTTTAGCTGGTATTATAAATATAGTTTCATTTTCTAATTTTCTGCTCTGAAATTTATGCTCTCTTGAAATAATTTTTTCGTTTCCGTTTATTATATTTTTTATATGCTCGTTTTTGATAAAATTATTAAAATATTTATCAAGCTTGTCTTTCAAATCGTTATTGTCATAATATTTATAATATTTTAAGGTATCGATTTTTAATTTTTCAATATAATTTTCTTTATCTTTCAAATATTTATCGAAATCAAAATTTTCAAATAATTCATGCATTATCGTTCCCATATTCGTTGGAGAGATTTTTATTTTCTCTTCATAATCGTTATAATCGTTTTCTTTTTCAAATTCTAAATTCGATAATTTTTTATTTAATAATTCGCCTATATCTTTAAAATTGTCTTCTTCAAAATTATTTTTTACTCCGATTTTTGAAGGAATAACATATTGAATATTATTTATTTCGTTATTTTTAATTTTATTTTCATTAACAATATTATTTGGAATATTTTTTAATTTCTCATTTATTTGAGCGATATTTTTTATATTGTTTTTTTCGTTTGATTTTATTCCTCTTCCGTAAGAATAAAAATTAACAAAATCGTTTTTTATATCTTTTATTTCAATTAATTCTTTTTGGCTTTCGCTTGAAATTTTATTATTTAATTCTTTTAATTCTGCAATATAATCGTTAATATATCCTCTATAAGTATTTTTTCCTCTGCCTTCTCCCGAAATAGTTAAATTTTCTCCCGCTCTCGTTAATGCTACATATAATAGTCTTCGCTTTTCTGACAAATCCGCAATTCTATTATATTCTTTATCTTTTTCGGATATTCTTATATTATAATCTTTAATATAATTATGCACGGGAATTTCTATAACGGGAAAATCTTCTATAAAATCAAATCTATCATTTGCAGAATTTCTATTATAACCCGCTCCCGCTAAAAATACATTCTTAAACTCCAAACCTTTAGATTTATGAATTGTCATTACCTTTACGGCTTCAACCGACAATTTAGGAACGGAAGCGTAAGAAATATCGTTTACTACGGAAGTTAATCCTATAACAAAATCGTAAACATTTTTTCCGCTCTTATCTTCAAAATCATAAGCGATTGATTTTAATTTTTCTATATTCGCATAGCATAATTCTCCGTCTTCTTTAGTCATTAAATAATTATAATAATTCGTTTCAATGCAAATAGTTTCTATAATATCGTAAGAATTAATAGTCGCGGATTTTCTCTCTAAACTATTTAACAATTCTCTATTTTTTTCAAGCTCTTTATAATATTTTTTTTCTTTCGCTATTTTGCATGCATTTTGATAATTCTCTGAATATAAAGAACTTAAAGAAAAATAATCTTTTAAATCCAACATTTCAGATAATAAAGAATTTGAAAAATCGGATAAATCGCCAATATTGATATCAAAAAATTTTTCTCTCAATAATTTAGGCAAAACGGAATAATCTTTTAATATCAAATATTTTAAAAATAAAATTATATTTTCTATTTCCTCTCTCGCATAAAAACCGTTTCCGCCATCCACATAATATGGAATTTTTAAATCCGATAAAGCCTCCAAATAAATATTTAATCTCGTAAAAGTTTGAAGTAAAATAACGGTTTCTTTATATTCTTCTTTTTTGTAATTTTTATTTATATAATTTGCAATAGAATAGGCTTCTAATTTAGTTTTTGAATCTATATCTAATTTTTTATCTTCTTCTTCAAAATTATTATTTAATACAAATAAAGAAACGGATTTTTGTTCAGTTTTTTTATTATATAAAATATTATCGCCTTCTTTATATTTTACCAAATCATCGTCAAAAAAAACGACTTCTTTAAAAAAGCGATTAAAAAATTCTATAAGCATTGAATTGCTTCTATAATTATTTTTTAAGTCAATCAAATAATCTTTAAATGAATTTTGAATATTAGTAAATATATTTAAGTTGGCGTTTCTAAATCTGTATATCGATTGTTTTCTATCGCCTACAATTAATATTTTTTTATTTATTTTATCTAATTCTTTTATATCGTTTTCGTTTATATCTCTTTTTCCAAATACGATTAAATTTATAAAAGAAAATTGAAGTTTGCTCGTATCTTGAGCTTCGTCAAGTATCAAAGCTTTTATATTATCTCTTATCTCTTTAGATATTTTTTTATTTTCTAAAGATTCTATAGCTTTTGACATAATATCTTCATGAGAATAAATGCCGTTTTCTTTTTTTATTTTTTCAAATTTATTAAATGTTTCTTTTATAAATTCTATAATTTCAATATAATTATCTTTATTATAAATCGCTTCAATATATTTAATCATTAAACTGCAATAATTATTTAAATTGTATAATATATTTTTTAATTCTTCGGCTTTAGTATTTCCAAGTTTTGCAGTTGAAACTTCAATTAAAGAATCTCTTATATTTTCAAAATTCGCATAATTCAAATTTTTTACATTATCTTTTTTTTCTATATTATTTATGCATTCTAATAATTTTGTTATTTTATATTTGCATTTATTTATGGTTGTATTTTCTTTTGTGTTATCGTTCATTACTTCGTTTGAATAATGTATAATATCGTTATATAATTTTGAATATTCTTTATCGTCTATATCGATGCATTTTAAGGCTACTTTTTCAAAGGCTTCAATATTTTCTAATCTCGGTTTTATTTTTACAAGAAAATTAAATATGCTTTTTATAAATATTTCTTTATCTTCTTCTGTGTAAACTCTGTAGATTTTTTTTACTTTTTTTCCATTTTCCGAAAAGTCCAATACATTTAAAATTTCTTCTTGCAATATTTCATCGGCTTGATTATCTTCTTCTAAAATATAAATATTCGGAGGCATTCCTAAATGCATAGAATATTCTTTAACTATAGAATGAGCGAAAGCGTTTATTGTAGAAATTTTTGAATTTGATAATAATTCTTTATAAATATTCTGCCAATAATTTTTATTAATATTTTCTTCGTTTATTTTTTTTCTTATTCTATTTCTTATTTTTAAAAGCATTTCATTTGCGGCGGCTTTTGTAAAAGTTATCACTATAATATTTGAAACTTTTTCTCCGCTTTCAAGCAATTTTATATAAACTTCGGTAATAGTCGTAGTTTTTCCCGTGCCAGCGGAAGCGTTTACAAAGCAAGCGTTTTTATTTACAAAATTATTTATTATTTTTTCTTGTTCTTTATTTAATTTAATATTTTCCATAATGTTTTTAATAATATTTTTTATAATAATTTTCAAAAATAAATATAACATAAAAATAGAATAATTTAAATTGTTTTTGACAATATATTATTTTTAGTATATATTATATTAAAGTTAAAAAATTTTAGGAAAGTTATTGAATGAATAAAAATAATATCGGTTATGCATTTTTTATCGCTTTTATATTTTTAGCTATAATTATAATGTATCAGCTTTTAAAACCTTTCGGTATGATAATATTTTTTGCCGTAGTTTTTTATGTTATTTTAAATCCTCTATTTATAAAAGCTATGGGAAAAAGCTATAAAAAAAATACAAATTTCGCTACGATAAAAAGAAATACTTTAGCTTTATTATTTTCTTTAATTTCTTTAATAATATTTTTAGTTCCGACAAGCCTGCTTTTTTATACTATAGTCTCTCAACTTATAGACATATCGAATATTGGAATAAAATATTTTATAAATTTAGATATAAATGAAATTATACATAATCCAAAATTAAACGAAATAATTGAAAGATTGCCTTTTGAAACTTCAATAGAAGCTATAATAAAACAGATTCAAGATTTTTCATTATCGAATTTAACTTTTATAAGCTCTTATTTGACAAAAAATGTTTCAAGTTTATTGAAAAGCACGGGAACTTTTGTAAGCTCTTTTATATTTATGATGTTTTCTTTATTCTTTTTCTTCGTTGATGGCGATTATTTAATAGAACAAGTTAGAACTTTGCTTCCGATAGATAAAAAATATATTGACAGATTATTTAAACAAGTTTCAGAAGGAATTAAAGGAATAATATTTGGAAATTTATTTACGGGAATATTTCAAGGATTTTGCGCTTTTATAGTTTATTCTATATTTGGAGTGCAAAATTCTTTTACTTTTGCGTTTCTAACTATAATAGCGTCTTTTATGCCTATAATCGGCACTACAATTATTTGGGTCCCGCTTGGAATTTTATTTATTATAAAAGGCGAGATAATTAGAGCGATAATATTTTTAATCGTTTCATGGTTTTTTATAACGATACCCGACAATTTTGTTCGTCCTTTGCTTTTGGGAAATAGAATAGAATTGCATCCTTTATTTATATTCTTTGCGATACTTGGAGGCGTTTTATTTTTCGGTTTATCGGGAATAATTTTAGGTCCTTTAATGTTTATTTTATTCTTTGAAGTAATGAAAATTTATAACGAAGAGAGAGAATTAAGCGAAAGAAAAGAAAAACTAATGAGAAGAAATAGAAAATTATAATAATTAATTTATAAAATGAAAAAAATATTAATCATAGGAATGAATTATATCGGAGATACGATATTTATAACGCCGTTAATAAGAGGTGTAAAAAAGCATTATAAAGATTGCATAATTGATATTGTAAACGGAGAGCGAGGAATAGATATTTTAAAAGAAAATCCTTATATAAATAAAATTATAATCAGAAATGAAAATATTTTAGAAAAAATAAAAAAAGAAAATTACGATATCGGTTTTAGCGCTACAACCGCATTTTATGGAGCTTCGATTTTATATAAGGCAAAAATTCCAATAAGAGCTGGAGTTAAAAGCGAATTAAGAGGAATACTATTAAATAAAAAAATTTCTTTTAGAAAACATAAAAGGCATATAGTCGATACAATTTTATCTATATTAAAACCTTTAAATATAGAAATTGACGGAATAAAAACGGAATTATTTTTAAGCGAGGAAGAAAATAATTTTGGAATTGAAAAAATGAAAAATTATAAAAACGCTTTAATAGTTCATGGCGGAGCTACAAGAATAAGCAAAAGATATAATGCAGAAAATTTTTCTAAATTAATTGAAATGTTTTATAAAAAAATTAAAGTTCCGATTATTCTTATAGGTTCTAATTCAAAAGAAGATATTGATTTTGCAAATAAAATGAAAGCGAAACTTGGAGATATAATAAAAGAAGATTTCACGGCTAAACTTTCGATTAGAGAGCTTATGTCGATTATAAAAAATTCTTACGCTTTAATTGGAGGAGACAGCGCGCCTTTGCATATCGCTAACGCGTTTAATATTTATTCAATCGGAATATTCGGAGACACTTTGCCTCTGATTTATGGAGCGCGAGGAGAGAAAGCTTTTAATATTGAAGAGAGAAAAAAATATTGCAATTTTTTAAAAAGTTTTCATTGCGAATATATAAAGCGAGGATGCAAAACTATCGATTGTTTGAATAAATTAAAGCCCGAAGAAATTTTGCCTTATTTAATTTCAATTTATAATAATTAAATTTTAGAATTTTGTTTTATTTATAAATGAATTTTATTAAAAATTGATTACTTCAGAAGATACTTCGCAATGACAGGAATTTATACATACAATAAAATCAAAGGCGCTCTAACCAACACGAAAAGAGCGCCTTCTTCGGATATACAAAATTTTTACAGATTGCTTGACTTAATTCTTATGTCCTGGCATAAACATGAAGAACCACCAAGGAGTATCCCAACTATCAGAGAATTTTACATATCTCGTAAATTGTGGAACTACAAACTCAGGTCTTTCTCCTAAATATAATTTTTCATCCATCATTTTATGAACATTTTGCGGAGTTCTATCTGGATGTCCAAATCCGCCGCCATAATATACATAATAGGAATCAACGCCTGCGCAATTTGCAAGTCCTTCATTAGCATAAGGATTCATAACCAAAAACTCTATATAACCTCTTTCAAATTGTCTTTTGAAATATATGTTGTTGTAATGAGCTCCATTCCAGAATTTAGACAAAGTTATGTTAGCTTCTATGAATGTGTAAACATTACCATCGCCATATCCATATATGCTTTCGGCTTCTTGTCCGCTTATAGCCATTTTGTAAATTCCCGCAACGGTATATTCGCCCGTATGTCTATACTCATGCGTTACGCTGTCAGCATATCCATAATTTTTTTTGGTAGTATTAACATAATCTACTATAACCGCTCCTACAAATTTCTTGATTAATCTGTTGTCTTTTGCGTAGTGAATATCTCCGTTAGCCGCAAAATAGTAATAATCAAGTTGCTTTTGGAAGTTATTTAAATCATTTTTATTTCTACCGTTTCTAATAGCCATAACTCTACCGTCATTTAAAGCCTTTCTGTTAATTTGGTCGAGCCATAATTGTTTTAATCTTGCAGTATCTCTATAATCCACATCAACTTTGTCTTTGCTTGCAAAAGGAACAGAGATTCTATACTTTGCGCCTGGTTTGTCTGGAAGTTGAGCTACCGTCTCATTTGTAACATATTTAATTATGTATTCCTTCTCTCCTTGAACATACTGCGTCACAATCTCTTTTACCGCGCCTACATTTGTATAACCTCTGATGGTTTCTTCCGTAGCCGTTACCGTATCCGTTTCGATAAAAGCATTAGTCCAAACTTTTCCCGTAGCTTCGTCAATTAAGCCCGTCTCCTCTGTAAATTGGCTCATCGTGTTTGACTTACAAGCCATTGTATAAACCGATACGATTATAGCTAAAGCCGTTAAAATATAAATGTGTTTTCTCATTGTCCTATTCCTCCTCTAACAATGAAATTTTGTTTATTAAATAAGAAGCCGTAATAAATTGATTTTAAATTTTTATTATGACTTATTATTTCAAATTTGGATGCATAATAAAATGCATAGTCGTCATTGCGAGCTTTAGTAAGAAAGCGTGGCAATCCGCTATTTAATGCATTAAAGAGTAATGCAAAAATTTTAAATAAATTTATATTAGAGCTGAGCTGAGCTGAGCTGAGCTGAGCTGAGCTGAGCTGAGCTGAGCTGAGCTGAGCTGAGCTGCAGAATGCAACCGTTATATTTTCGTTAAAAATTATTTTATTTCTCATACATACTTAAGATAATAAATTTTTTTAAAAAGTCAAGAACTTTTTTTAAAAAATTGTAAATTTTTTTGAATTTTTTTCGCGGATTAACATAATATTTGAATTTTTTATATTTTGAGCGTGATAATTTAATAAAAATTTGATAAATTCATTAATTTATATAATTTGAATATGAAATTATTATAAAATAAATTTCGTATATAGAACGGATAATTTCAAAGATTATATAAAAATGTAAAGCAAACTATAAGCGGAAGCGACTTTATTTTTTTAATAATTCTGAAATTTTATTTTATCGTTTTCAATTAAAAAACCGTAAATAGAATCGTTAAATATATTTATTCCTCTCAATTTATTTAATCCATCAACGCCCATATATTCTTTGCTATAATTTTGCGACAGAAAAGGATTCGTTCTAATAAAAAAATACATTCCGTTATTTATTCCCGTGTAAGTGACTCTTCCGCTAGAAGAGATTCCAACAGCTAAAGAATTATCGCGCGAAGGTATTTTATAAGATTCTTTCAAATTAAAATTGTTTATTTCGGTTGTATAAATAGTGTCTTCTTTATGTTTTCCGTTTACAATATTCATTGTAAGTATAGCTATTAATTGTTTTTCAAAAATATAAACGCAATCTATTATTTCTCTATAAGACATTGTATTTGTATCGGCATATTCTATAGAAGAAAGCAAATATTCGTTTTCTATTTTTCCCGTATTAATATCGTATATGTTAATAATTGGAATTCTATTTTTATCTCTTTTCAAAACTGCAAATTTATCGTCATTTAACGAAAATAATTTTTCCAAAGATTCGTATTCGTTTTCTATTATAGAATCTACGCTATATAAAATTTTTCCTTCGGGAGATATTTTATTTAAAGAAACAAAACCTACTTTAGTATAATTCGTATTAGTCACTATAATAGTATAAGTTCCTCTATGAGAAACTTCATCGCCTTCGGCTGTAGGACTTTCAGAAGGCAAAGACATTGTTATATTTGAAACTACGACATTTCCTATATATCTTGTTTCATGTCCCGTTATATATATATTTTGATTATTGTCTATTAAAGATATTTTTGATTTTTCTAAATTCTTATATTCTAAAGGAATATATTTAATATTATCGCTTTCGGCTATTATTATTCTTGAATTTGATAAATCGAGCGCGTAAACTATATTATTATTTATATAATAAAAGTCTCCAAAATAATATTGTCCGTTCACATTATAAACTTTCGGGCTATCCAAATCTACTATATCGTTGCTATAAACCGTTATATCTTTATTTAATTCCAATTCAGCTATAACTTTTGCGGGAGTTATCGGAGGTTTAGGCAGACAGGATAAAATAAATAAAGATAAAATTGTTAATAAAATAATAAAATAATTAATTCTCATAAAGCCTCTATTAATTCTTGTAAAGTTAAAGTAGAAGTTCCTCTTTTTCCAACGACTATTCCAGCTGCCGCGTTTGATATTTCAGCCGATTCTTTAAATGAAAAACCAACAGAAAGACACATTCCCAAAACCGATATTACCGTATCGCCCGCTCCCGAAACATCGAAAACCGTTTTCGCTCTTGTCGGCGCTATATAGAATTCTCCTTTTATAGTTTTGTCAAATAATGCCATTCCGTTTGCGCTTAAAGTTATCATTAATTTTGAAAGCCCCAATTTTTTTATTATGCTTTTTCCTAATATATTAATATTTTTAGGATTGAATTCGTAAAAATTTATTTTATCGTCAATTCCTTTTAATCCTTCAAGCGCTTCTATTCCTTCTTTAGCTTCTTTTAGATTCGGAGTCATTAAAGTGGCTTTTTTATAAAATGAAAAATGTTTTATAGCGGGGTCCACAAGAATAGGAATTCGTTTTTTATTGCATATATCTATAATTTTTTTTGCAGTTTTTTCCGTTATAATTCCTTTTGCATAATCGCTCATTATAACGACATTATAATCGTCAATATTTTTTATAAAAGATTTTTCTATTTCTTTATAAATCGATTTTGAAAAAGGACTCGTATTCTCTTCGTCTATTCTCACAATTTGTTGATTGCCCGCGACTATTCTCGTTTTTGTTATCGTTTTCCTGCTTTCGTCAGTTATTATTCCCGCTTTAGAAATATTACAGCGATTCATCTCTTCGATTATAGAATCTGTAGATTTATCTTTTCCAATTACGGCAATAATTCCAACTTTTCCTTTATAAGAATTTTCAAGTAAAGCGGATATATTTCTTGCGACATTTCCCGCTCCGCCTAAATAACTTTCTTCATGATTGACATGCAAAACGGGAACGGGAGCTTCGGGCGATATTCTAATAACATCTCCGTAAGTAAATTTATCAAGCATCAAATCGCCAATTACCAAAACTCTCGCTTCTGTTATTTTTTCGACTTTATTTTTCAAGTTATTTTTAATATCTATATTTTCAATTTTTGCTTTCATTATGAAACCTAATTTAATTTAAGAATTATTATAACATAAATTTTTTTAAATTGTAATCGTAAATTTTATAGCTTCAATATTTGAGTTTAAAATAAAAAATCATTATTGAGAGGAAATCTCCCAATAATGATTTTTTATTTTAAATAAGTTTATTTTAATAATTAAATTATAGTTTTCAATTAAGAATAAATAAAATATAGTTGATTCTGGGAGAGGGCGAACCGCCTCTATATAGTAAATAATATGTATATAATATAAAAAATTTTATTAAAACAGGAGAAATTAAAATGAAAAACAATTTAACCGAAAAAGACATTAAAACTATAAACAAATGGGCTGAAAAATATGGTATTAAAGAATTAAAAATTAATGATAAGGAAAAAATTTTTAATCTTAAACAGCTTTGTATATTTAATACAAATATAAAATATATTCCAGCTGCGATTTTTAAACTTACAAACCTTAAAAGTCTTTCTATTTACTGTAATAATTTAAATCGACTGCCAAAAGAAATATGCAATTTAATTAAACTTAAAGAACTTGATATAATTAGTCGCTGCTTAATAGAATTACCAAAAGAGATAGGTAATTTGAGTAATATTAAAAAACTTTCTATTTACTGTGAAAATTTAAAACAATTACCAAAAGAAATAGGCGATTTAATTAATCTTAAAGAACTTTATATTTATTGTGAGAATTTAAAAAGTTTGCCAAATGAGATTGAAAAATTAACTAATCTTGAGTCTATTCACATTGAGTGTGGGAATTTAAAACAATTGCCAAAAGAAATACATAATTTAATTAAACTTAAAAGGTTTGATATTGATTGCCCGAATTCAGAAAATTTCCCAGATGGAATTTCAAAATTAATTAATTTGGAAACTATTTATATTATAAATTCTAATGGAAAATTAAATTTGCAATATTTAATTGGAGGAATAGTAAAATTAAATAATCTAAAATCACTTTATCTTGATATATAATAATTTTTGCATGTTTAATCTAAATAATTGACAATTAAAAAATATATTATAATATAGAATTATAAAAGGTTAAATAAATGAATTATACTTTAGAAGAATTAGAAAAAACTTGGAATTTCTACGATAATTCCGCAAAAGAAATTATAGACAATGCGGTTGATGTTTCTTTCAAATTTATTAACGAAGATATGCTTCAAAGGTATGAAGAATATATTGAAAAGAATAATTTTGAGGATAATGAAGATTTCAATATTTTTGAGTTAATGTCGGATAAATTCTATAGAGAAAATTTTCATTCGTATATAATCGCTCAATTACTTAAAAGCAAAATTATATTAAAAAATTTTCTAAAGTTTATCAAAGTTAACGAAATCGTATATATTAATAACGGTTATGATGTTATTCCCGAATATTCTATAAAACATGAAATAAAAGACGGAAGAATTGATATTCTTATAAAATCGAACGATAAAGAAAATAACGAAGACGAAGAAAATAAAGAAAAACCTCATTGCATTATAATTGAAAATAAACTTCACGGAGCTAAAGACGAAGAAAGGCAATTATATAGATATTTCATTGCATGCAGTGAAAAATTTGAAGTAGATAAAATAGTTTACTTATTGCCTAATTTAGATAAAAAGAATAAACCTGACGAACAAAGTAAAGAAGGAATTCCAAAAGAATTGATAAAAATTATAGTAGGTTATAATGGAGAAAATAAAGATTTTCATGCCGTTTTAAATTATAGTTTGGAAGAAGTAAAATCAAATATAGAATGGCATTTATTATTAAAACATTATTTAAAAATTTTAAGATTAACGGGAGAAACAAAAATGGATGCATTAACTGAAAAATTTTATGACAATATTAAAGCCAAACCTGAAGAATACAAGAAAATTCAATTAATAGCGACTATGTATAACGATTTGATAAAAACTCGCATTGATTATTTTGCTAAAGAATTTAACGGAGAAAATTATAAAAATGAGTATTTTTGGCGATATTTTTATAGCGAAAAAAGAAAAATGGATTATTGTTTAGAAATTTATATGTATAATAATTATAGTCGGTTACAATTATTTTCAGGAGAAGAAAGAACGGCTACGGATGATAATCCTAAATCTACAAAGAAATGGGAACAAGACAATAAAGATATAGAAGCTTGGCTTAAAAAACATAAATTATTTGACGGCTTTTATTTTGAAGATTGGAGATGGTATAAAGGATTTAAATTCCCTGAAGAAGAAAATAAATTATACGAATTCACTAAAAAATTAATAAAATGCTTGGAAGAAGATGTCGAATCGATTTATAATAGCGGAAAATAATTTTAAATAAAATTTATAATAAATTGCGTTGTATATAAATTATATGACGCAATTTAATTTTAAATTAATTTTTTATATAATTAATATAAATCATAATATTTAATTATAATCTTTTAAATTTAATAAAAAATAAGTATCACTGTATGATACTAGTTATATGTTATAATTATTATATAAAAAATTAAAAAATAGGAGAAGTAAAATGCAAAATAATTTAACAAAAAAAGAAATCGACAATTTATACAAGTGGGGTAAAAAATATTTTATTAAAAGTTTGTATCTTAAAGAAAAATTAGAAAATATAAAAAACTGAAAATAGAACATGAGAAAATAGATTATTTGCCAAATGAAATTTTTAAGCTTACAAATCTTGAAAGTCTTTGTATGGGTTATGACAATTTAGAAGAAATTCCAAAAGATATTGGAAAATTAATTAATCTTAAAAGTCTTGAGATAGCCTCTTACGATGTAAAAACTTTTCCTAAAGAAATGTTTGATTTGGTTAATCTTAAAAAACTTAATATACTTTGCTACGGTTTGGAAGAATTACCCGATAAAATAAGCAATTTGACTAAACTTGAAGAATTGACTATATGGTGTTGGAATTTGAAAAATCTACCAAAAGAAATTGGAAATTTATATAATCTTAAGAAACTTGAAATAAATAGCGATGATTTAGAAGAATTGCCAAGCGAAATAGGAAATTTAATTAATCTTGAAATATTTAAAATATCGGATAATAAAAAATTAAAAGAATTGCCCAAAGAAATTGGGAGTTTAACAAAGCTTAAAGAATTTACTATACGCTGTTGGAATTTAAAAAATCTGCCAAAAGAAATTGGAAACCTTGAAATCTTAAAGCGCTATATATAGGCTCTGTAAATTTAAATAAACTTCCAAAAGAGATTGGAAATTTAATCAAACTTGAAAAAACTTAAGTTGTTAATCCATTATTTAAAAAATATTCCCAAAGAAATAGGAAATTTTACTAAACTTAAAGAACTTGATATAAATTGCGTAAGTTTAAAAGAAATTCCTAAAGAAATCGGCAATTTAAATAATCTTAAAAGTTTTAATTTAATATGGAGAAAAAATATAAATAAATTGCCAAAAGAAATATTAAATTTAAATAAACTTAAAAATATACAAATAAATCATTATTTTGATAGGTAAAAATAGAGTTATAACAAGTATTACTTATGATACTTGTTATAATTTATAATTAATACATAAATTAATTTTTTATTAAGGAGTTAAAAATGAAATCAGAAAAAAATTTAAAATTGCAAGAAGAGAAAGAAAACGAATCAAAAGTAGATATAAACGAAGCTCTTATTTCCGATTGTAAAGAAGGCGATAAAGAATTACTATAAAAAAATTATTTTTTATAATTGACTTTTAATTATCTTCATATAATTTATTAAAAAATTAAATAAAATATATTTTGATATATAAATAATATTATGAATAAAATATTAAGTTTCTTTGATTTTAATTTGTCTTTAATTTATAATTAAATTTATAAAAGGAATTAAAAACTTTATGGCTAAAAGTTTAACTAAAGAAGAAAATATATTATTAACTTTAATAAACGCTTTTAAAAATGACGAAAAAGAAAAATTAAATCATTTAGGAAATATTTCTAAATCTTTAATTGAAGTTAGAAAAAAAGTTAAAGAGGAAATGGAAAAACTTCCGCCTCAATTTAATGTCTTTAATTTTATTAATTTGTTAAATCATGAAAATTATAATAGCAATTTATTCGCTAATTTTTTGGATATAAAATTTAAACATAACGGAAATGAAATCGGTTTCGCTAAATTATTTTTGAAATATATTACCGAAGAATTCGGATGGGAATTTGATTTAGAAAATATTAAAATCGAAGACATAAAAATAAAACGGGAACTTTCAACCGAAGAGCTAAAAAGAATAGATATTTTTATCGGTTATAAAAAAGAATTTGCGATAATTATAGAAAATAAAATTTGGGCTGATGACGGTTATAAACAGCTCAAAAATTATTATAATCATGTAAAAAGCCAAGAATACGATAAAATATATATAATTTATTTGACGCCTTATGAAAGAGAACCGAGCGAAGAAAGTTTGAGTAAAGAATTGTATAAAAAAGAAGGAAGCGAACTTTACGGCAAATTTAAAAATATAAAACATGAAGAAATAGGAAAATGGATTAACAAGAAAATATTAAAAAATGAAGAATTTTCTTTTTTGAATATTGAAAGCAAAGACAATAAAAATGATTATAAATTATTAAAATCGGCGCTTATACAAATAATAAATAACGAATTAAGTATAAGTCAAGGAGATAAAATGACAGAAGGAAAAATTAAAAAAATTTTAGAGGAAAATATTTTTAAGGACATTAAAACCGTTGAGGATGTAGACGAATATATTAATATGTTTAAATCTCAAGTGATAGGGCTTCTTGAAGAGAAAAGGGTAGAAATTGAAGCTGAAATTGAAAGAGAAAATCGAAAAGTTATTATAGATAAATTTTTTCCCCATTATTTGAAATTTACAAAAGATGTAATTAAAGAATTAGAAAAGCAAGGTTATAAAAAAGGTAATTTTTATGCTCCAAATAAAGACGAATATATCTTTACTGATAATGAATGTCCCATTGATAGTAGTTATTTTTTAGGGCTTGGAAGTGTATTCTTACAAAGTGACTGCGAAGATAATTCTATAATATGTCGTTTGGGTATAGCAGAAGAAGAAGATAAAAAAATCAAATAATTAAGAAAAAACAACTAAAAGTTTCTATTGAAAATATATTTGGATATTTTAAATATGACGAAAATGACGTGTGGATTTTTGTTTATTATATAAATACAGAAAAAGATAATCCACAAAAAATTGCAAAAGCGATGATTGATTTATACGAATTACTTAAAGAATAGATTAAATAATTTTATTAAAAACGATTTAAATAATTAAAATTGAAATATAATTTTTATTTTGTAATTTGAAGCGTTGGAAAATTTAATTTTAAATGTGAATTGTTATGCTTCACTTTTGGAATGAAGGTTTGCAATGACTAGAAAAATATGATTACAAGAAAAAGCGTTCAAGGTGGTTAAGTCCACTGTTATCAATAAGGTTAATAATTTCTATGGCAAGGGAATATAATTCCATAAATTCTAAAATGTTAATTTTATTGATATTTTTTATTTAATAAAAAATTTGTCATCGCGAGCGATAGCGTGGCAATCCAAATTAAACGAAGTGAAACAAAAGACTCTATTAAACAAATAATTTTTTCTTTTGTTATCAAAAAAGAACTCCTACTAAACCCTAAACTCCAACTCATAACCAATAATAAAATCCATCTCCTCCTCCGTCAAACCATAAAGCGGACAAATCAACCTATTTATAATTATTTATTTAATTAAAATAAATCGCTATGAGAACCTATAGCAATGCATACGAGTATTAAAGCGTTATTTTCTTTTTTGTATATCAAAAGTAAATCGGGTTTTATATGGCATTCTCTAAAACCTGCATACTTTCCAATTAATTTATGGTCTTTATATTTTGATTCTAATATTTCGTTATTTGCTAATTTTTTAATTATATTTCTTACAAGATTTAAACTATTTTTATCGTTTTTTAATTTCTTTAATCCTTTCCTAAATTCTTTAGAATATTGAACTTCGTATTTCATTTCAAAATATCCTCAAACATTTCGTCAACATTTTTATAAGTTTTATATTTATGAGGATTTTTTTCCATATATTTTGCTTCTTTAAGCCAAGCGGGAATTTTTTCTTTCGTTATCTTAATTTCTGCATTTGCAACTTTTACTATACTTTTTATAGCTTTTATCAAATCTTCGTTAGCGTTTTCTATAGTTAATTTTACAGTCATTATTTTCTCCCTATAATTTGAATTTTATTTATTAACAAATTATACAATTTACAAACCAATAAGTCAATTTTTATTTTCCGCTTACTAAACCCTAAACTCCAACTCATAACCAATAATAAACTCCATCTCCTCCTCCGTCAAACCGTAAAGCGGACAAATCAAATATAAAATCTGCGTTAATAAATAGTTGATTTTAAAACTCTAAATTGTATAATTATAAAAAAGGAGAGACTTATGACGATTAAAGAAGAATTAATTCAAATTATAGACAAAATGCCTGAAGAAAATATTACAAGAGTTATAGAATTGATAAAAGCGAGCGAATATCTTGACGAAGCGCTCGATATGGAAAATAGCGGAAAATTAATAACGAAAACTATCGAGGAATTAGAAGAATTTGAAAAATGAAAATAGTTTTTAACGAAAGGGCTTGGGAAGAATATATTTATTGGGTTAATAAAGATAAACATATCGTAAAAAAGATTAACGAATTAATTAAAGATATAATAAAAAATCCCTATAGCGGAATAGGAAAATCCGAAAAATTAAAATACGATAAAAAAGATTTCTATTCGAGAAGAATTAATTTGGAACATAGATTGGTTTATCATATAGAAAATGAAAAACTAATTATTACTTCATGCAAATATCATTATGATAAATAAAAAATTATTCAGTAGTTAATTGTATTCTGCCTAAACCCTAAACCCAAACTCATAACCAATAATAAACTCCGTCTCATATATAAGTTAAATCATACAAATGATAAATCAACCTATCTATAATTATTTATTTAATTAAAATAAATCGCTATGCGAACCTATAGCAATGCATACGAGTATTAAAGCGTTATTTTCTTTTTTGTATATCAAAAGTAAATCGGGTTTTATATGGCATTCTCTAAAACCTGCATACTTTCCAATTAATTTATGGTCTTTATATTTTGATTCTAATATTTCGTCATTTAAAAGTTTATTTATAATTTTTTTAGTAATTTCTTTATCTTTTTGATTTAATTTTTTGTATTGTTTTCTAAATTTTGACGATGGCTTAAATCTATACATTATAAATCTTTCTCAAACTCTTCAAAGTTTTTATATGTTTTTAAATTGTCTTTTTCTTTTTTATAAGATTTTATAGCTTTATCTATTCCTTTTTCTTCTATTTTTAATTTTGATTTAGATATTTTAGCCATACTTTTTATAGCTTTTATCAAATCTTCGTTAGCATTTTCTATAGTTAATTTTACAGTCATTATTTTCTCCCTATAATTTGAATTTTATTTATTAACAAATTATACAATTTACAAACCAATAAGTCAATTTTTATTTCCCACTTTACTAAACTCCAACTCATAACCAATGATAAACTCCATCTCCTCCGTCAAACAATAAAGCGGACAAATCAACCGACATAATAATTTAATATTTATAAACTATTCCATTTTAAACTATTTATAATTTTTTTTAATATGTTAAAATATATTTATCAATTTAGAGGATAGCAAAATGCCCGTTATATCAAGATTTTATGGAATTATAATAAAAATGTATTTTCAGCAGAAAGAACATAATCCGCCGCATTTTCATGCAATATATGGAGAATATGTCGGCGTAGTGGATATTAACGAATTAAAAATTATAGAAGGCGATTTACCAAGCAAAGCGTCTTCTATGGTTTTGGAATGGGCGAAAAATAATCAAGCAGAATTATTAAATATATGGCAAACGCAAAATTTTAAACAATTAGAACCTTTGGAGTAGCTATGTCGTTTCATAAAATAAAAAATGTAGAAGCTTTAGACAATTTTACTTTACAAGTTTTATTTGAAAGCGGAGAAAAACGATTTTACGATTTAAATAAACTTATAGAAGTAAATAAAGATTTTGAAATATTGAAACGAGATAAAAATTTATTTAAATTGGTAAAAATCGATATTCAAGGTTATGGCATTTATTGGAACGATTATTTAGATATATCTTGCAATGAAATTTATTATAATAATTGAAAAATAAAATATTTAATATATCTTTTTTATATAAAAAAATTAGTCATTGCGAACCTTTGTCAACGGCACACAGAGTGAGGCGTAGCAATTCAAACTAAACGAAATAAAGTAACCTAATTTATATTAATCTATATTATAATTTATTAATACTTGCTTCTCTTTTTTGTATAAATATAAAATATACATATAAATATAGCTCCAGCCATAGCTATATAGGATATTATAATGCATATATAAGAAATTAAATATAACCTTTTTTCATAATATAGAGTAATACCAAGACAAAATATAATAAGAGAATTTGTCATAGCGTAAAAAATATTTAGTAAATAGGAAAAAGAAGAAATATGCTTTCTTTTTTTAATTTTAAATCCAGCTATCCGTGCTGATACTTGTATTTTATCTAATTTTTCTTTAATCAAATTGCTTTTTGATGTTAATTCAAATTGAATTATAAACCTATCATTTTTATTTAAAAGTATTTTATCTAATAAAACTTTATTATCTTTCATTTTTAAATTAACATCTAAATCGTCAGGGTATTTTTCTTTAATTATTGCAGATAATATATTTATGCTCTCGTCAAAAACAATAGAAATATTTTTATCGTAATCTTCAGGTTTAATTTCGCTATTACATGCATTATCAATTTCAATTATAACTATATATATATTATTTATTTCTTTATCAGAATAAAATATTTTTATATTTTCGCTATTGGTAATTAATAAATTATTATATATAATTCTATATGATAAAATTTTTTTCTTTCTACTTATAAAAATACTTACAATAAGAATTATAATGCTACTAAAAAGACTTCCAACTATTGTTGAAATTAACGGATTGTTTGATATTGTAGAAATAATATTATTCATAATAAATACCTTATATTAAAACTTTTGAAACTTCCCCTAAATATGGTAAAATCGCTATTCCTACTTCAAAACCTTTATCAATAATATATTTTAAAACTTTAAATACTTTTTCTTTTGCTTTATCTTTATTTTCTTCTTTTAAGGTTTCAATAGAATATAAGATTTCTTCCAAATATTCTTTAGCTTCTTTATCTAAAATATTATCTGGTATTTTATTTATATCTTCTATAGTCGATTTAATCGTTATATTTTGATTTATTGATGCATTTGAAGTATTATTATTTTGATTATTTATATTTATGTTTTGCTGATTTGTTTGATTTTGCTTTTTTTGTGTATTATATTCGTCTATTAATTCTGCACGGTAAACTTCCAATTTTGAAATTAATCCTTCAAGACGATTTAATTGCAAAGGTGAATTGGCTTCTAACATAGAGATAAATCCTGTATCATATTCATCGTATTGTTTTGTATTAAAATGTTTAGTCCCTTCATAAGCTTTTTTAATTTTCTTTATTTGACTTTCCGCTTCTTTTGGTTTCTTTTTGTATAAAATATTTCTACATTCTTCAATATGTTCTTCTAATTTTTTTATTTTTTCATTTGACATTAAAATTCCCCATTTGTATTATAATTAATTTCACTATTATGCAATTATACTACAAATAAAACATTTATCAAATTTAATTGCTATATACAAACATAAAAACAAGTATAATTATAATAACAAATTAAATAATCATTCCCCTTCAATTATCTTTATTTCCTCCTCACTTAAATCATATAACTTATAAACAATCTCATTTATTTCCTTTTCCTCTTTTTCAGTATCATTCCATTTAGCTTTACTCTTTACAACCGTTAACTTATCTTAATAACAATGTGGCTGTAGCCCATTGTGTGCCAATCTCATTTAGGCATCTATCAACTAAACCCTAAACTCCAACTCATAACCAATAATAAACTCCGTTTCCTCTTTACTCAAATCATACGAAGGACAAATCAACCTGTGCATATTTTTTATCGCTTTGCTTATATTTAAATTTAGAATTTATTAACCTCATTAATAATAATTACTTAAATATATAAGATACATATCATTATTTTATTATATATCAATACTCTTTTTACAATTAATTTCTTTAGAAATTAATTGTGTATAAAAAATATTCATACATAAATTTATCAATTATTTTTATAAGATTTCTGTATTAAATGTAGTATTATTAAAAATATTTTTATAAAGTTAACAATTATATCATATTTTTATATTGAAAAATTTTTATAAAATGCTACAATGATAATCGTAAATATATAATTGTTTTAATCAATAATATATTTTGTTATAAGAGTTATATTGTAATATTTTTAATTATGTGATATTATTAAGAAATAATTATATCACATATTAGTAAAATAAAAAGGAGGATTACATGGATTTTAAACTACCTAGTTTAGCATACGAACAATTAAAAAAAATTATGATGGCTTGTGGGAAAAAAGATATAAATATGATAATAGAAAGGGATGAGTTATCAAGACAAACAGAAATAAATTCTGACACTATAAGTAGAAATAATGCTTTTTTATTTTCTATAGGATTTCTTGAAAAGAATGATAATAATAAAAATATCATTACTGATATTGGATTAAAACTGGCTAAAGCCTATAATTTAGAAGACAATATTAAAATAAAAGAAATATTGATAAAAATGATAAAAAATAATAAAGATTTAAATGAATTAATATTTGCTCAATTAAATAAAACGAATTTAACAGTAGAAGCACTTACTAATATAATTATTAATTATTTTGATAAACCAAGTAATCAATACGCTAAAATAGGAGCTAATACGCTATTAGAAATATTTAAAGAGGCGGAAATTATATCAATGGATAACAATATAATTATTTTTAATAAAAATGAATTTGAAAATTTTAATTTAGATGTTAAACATAAGGATTTATATGATTATAATTATACAGCCTCTGAAATTAATAATAAAAATATTTTGAATATACCTATTAGTAATGATAATTTAAATATCAATATTAATATAAATATTGATTATGATACAAAAAGAAATCCAGCTGAAATATTAAACACTATAGAATATATATTAAATAATATAAATATTTATAATGCATATAAAGAAGTTAAATCTGATAGCAAGCCTATAAATAAAAATATTGAAAATAAAAAAAATATAAAAAAGAAGAAAAACAAAGTAAAAAATGCTAATAGAAATGAACTAGAATATATAGATATAGATAAGGAATTTGGGAAAGAAAAAATAGAAGAATGGATTAATTTTTACAAATCATTAGAAATTAATAGCGCTATAACCAGTGTTGTTATCACAGTATATTGGATATCAAAAAATATAAATGAATTATCTAATAGGATAAATGATGATTATGTATATTCTTTTTTAATAGCTGCTACTAATAATAATATAAAATTTAAAGTATTCGATGCCATAAGTAATGCTAGTAGAAACACGAAAAAATTACTGCAAAGGGATGACGATGGATTAATAATTACAGGTATAGGCAATAGAGAAGTAGAAAATAATATTTTAATAAAAAAAGAATAACAAATTTACAAGAAATATCTTAACAGCTGCAACTGTTAAGATATTTAAATAAAAATTACAAGAAGGTATGTCTTGTAAATAATCAATATAATAATTAGTTTATACTAATTATGATTAAATTTCAAGATATATCTCCTTGAAGGAGGTAAAAATGCCTTACATATTTGTAACAAAAAGGAAAGTCAGAGGTAACTCTGGGAGAATCCTTTATGCCAAAGATTATGGCTACAAAGCATGGCGAATACCTGTAAAGTATAAAAAAACAAAAAAATAAATGCTTTATTAGGTAAAGACAGAGGGCTATTGCCCTCTGTTTTATATATAACAATAAAATTACAATTTATTTACTTTTTCTCTGTTCTATCAAATTTATAAATTTATTATTTATAAATTCTTTTTCGTTTTTATTTAAACCTATGCTATCATAAATAACTTTATCAATTTCTTTATGGTGTTCGGTATTTATTTCTTTATCGTATGTTAATATATTTAAATTTTTAGTTTTGTTATATATTAATGTAGCTAATTTTAAATCAATATCAAATACGCAAGGTATATTTTGTAAATCAAAGGCTTCCGCTTTTAATAAACCTCCGCCTAAATTATTTCTTCCCGTAATTTCTCTTAAAAACCAACCTAAAGTTGAATTATAAAATAACCAAATACTTAATAAATTTTTATCTTTTAATTCTTTTATATTATTAGAATTATCGCTTTTTAAAATTTCAACATAACTATCTGAATATGAATGAATTTTATTAAAACAACAATAATGAGAATATGCAATACCTCTTGGCATTATAAAAATTGGCGGTGTTCGTTTAGTTTTAAGATTATCTATTTTATTTGATGATTTTGTAAAAGTAAAACTTGGCTTTTCTTTATGATAAAAATGAATATTGCCTTTTGAACTAACTTTATAGCCATTTAAACCTTGTCCATATTTTAACCCTATTTTATCTATGGTTAAACCTTTTGATAGTTTTTTTAATATTGATAATAAAATATCTAATTCTTCCGTAAATAATATATTCCATTTATAATTTAGCATTAAATTTTTATCTCCTATAGAATAAGAATATAATTCATTATATTTTGCAAAATTTTCTCTAAAATATTTTAATGTTAAATTAGTTTTATTATCATAATGGAAAATACTAATTATTGTATTAATTGCAGCGGTGCTAAAATGTTTAAAATCAGTATCTATTAATGTTATATTTAAATTTTGTTCTATTAAAAATTTTTGAAAATTTATTCCATATTTTGTAGAAAGCCAAGAATTAGTGCAAACGAAAGTTATAAATCCATTTTCATTTATAAGTTGCAAAGATTTAATATAAAAATATAAAGATAAATCCATGCCTTTACCTAAAAGTTTTTTATTTTTATGAAAATTAATTAATATATTATTTTGATAGTTTTCTTTCATACTATCAGAAAAAATTTTACTTCTCGCTTCTAAATAAGGCGGATTGCCAATAACAATATCAAAAAACTTTGTCCCAAATTGAATCTCGCTATCAAAAAAGTCTGTCGATTTATTTTCAAAAGGATTCCAAGATAAAAATTTTTTCTTATCTTCCGCTTCCAAATAATCATTATTAACTATAAAGTCTCTCAATTCTTCAAATCTATATTTTATATTATTTTTATTTTCTTCTGAAGAAGCGTTAAAATAATCTTCCGAAATTGATTTTATTTTTTCTATTATGCCGTCAACATACATTGAATTAAAAGATTGTTGAGTATTATTTTTTACTTCAAGTGGCATAAGGCTATTTGCTGATATAAAATTAAATTCCAAATTAGGCAAAGGTTTTATTCCCAAATTCTCTTCACTTTCATTTTTCTCTTCTTCCACAATTAAAGACAAAAATGCCCTCAATTTGCTAATCTCAATCGCAATCGGTTGAATATCTACTCCATGAATCATATTTTGAAGTATATAAAGTTTATAAGCGTAATCAAATTTTTTTGATTCGTAAAGTTTTTCAAATTCAATTTTAGCTTGTCCTTTAATATTTTTAAGTAATAATTCTTTATAAAATTCATGATTTGGGTCTAATTTATCTATAATCATAAAAGTTCTTTGCAATATTCCGATTGGAAAAGCTCCACTGCCACAAGCTGGGTCTAATATTTTTATTTTATGTAAAACTGATAATAATTCATATATTTCTTTTTTACCTAATTTTATATCTTCATTAGAATTAAATATTTTTTCTATTTCTTCTTCACTAATATTTTTTGTATTATTTTGTATAGATAGTCTTACACTTTCTTTAACCATGTAATCTACTATTTCTCTTGGTGTATAGAATGTTGAATTGCCTATATTCAAATTTTCATTAGTATCTATTGCTACAAGAAGATTTTCAAATATTCTCCCAAGCATTTCAGGGTCAATAGAAATTTCAATATCAAATGGCGTGCTTTCATCTACAGTAAAATTATATTTTTCAAAAAATTCAAACAATTCTTTTATTATTTCATTATCAATAGTTTTTACTTTATAATCTTCTTCTTTCTTTAAAAATAATCCGCCGTTTAAAAATGGAATTTGTTTTTCGTATTTATTAATTATTTTACTTTCAATTTTTCTCTCTTCCATTTTTACATTTAATATATTAAAAAATAATTCCTCCAAAACTTCTTTATAATAATTATCTTTCGTTTTCATTTCGCCAATATTTATAAAATCAAAAATTTCTTTCGGTATCAAATCTTTCTCTCTCAAAAACCAACAAAAAAGCGCCCTTCCTAAAAACCTTAAACTAAATTCTTTTGCTGAAAGCAAGCAGTCGCTAGCTAAAGCTTCACCTTCTTTATTTTCACTTGATTTGTTTCCGACAAAATTCTTCAAAACATCTTTACAAATCTTATCAAACAACTCTTTAATTCCCTTATAGAATTCTTCGTTGACGGGTTCTACGCTAAAAGCTTCTTCAATTTTCTTAACGCTTGAAAACGCTTCTTTATTTAATCTACTTTGCGCCGTTTTTACTTTCGCTCTTTCTCCAAGTAAATAAGTAAATCTCTTCGGGTCGCTCAAATCTTTTTTCACTTCAAGATTTTCATTTACCTTTTTATCATATTTCACATAAGAAATTCTATAAGCTTTTTCATTTTCATTAGAATATAAAATAAAAAATATTCCTTTCCCGAAAGAATTTCTATTTCCGCTTTTTATAATATCCGTGCATATTTTAGAAATTTTAACTCTGCTTCCCGTTTTAGTATTTTTTATTCTAATCTCATAAACTCCGATATCTTCATCGACATTTAAATTGCCAAGCCAAATTATCGCGTCGTTATTTGAATCATCCAAACAATCAATATATTTTTCAATTATGCTATTTTGATTAGGAATAGAACCGTATTCATATTTAAAATTATCTCCTAAATATTTAGTCCATTCTTCCCTGCTATATTCTTTATCAAATCTAAAAAAATCTTTACTCATAAATAATCCTTATAAATTAAAAATTAAAATTAAAGTTAAAATTAAAATTAAAATTAAAATTAAAATACTTTCTACAAATTTATTATTTTACCATATTAAACAACTTAAAAGTAAAAATAACAAGCCCTAAAAAATTAATTTATGCGAAAAATTAATTAATAAATTTTATTTAAAAAACTCTTCCCTTACTACCAAAATAGAATCTTTCAAATAATCGCTTTCAATATAATTAATATAATTAAGCGAACTATAATCTATTATCTTTTTAATCTCTTTAAGTATCTCAATTCCATTATTATTCTTAAAAGCTTTTTCAATATTCTTAATTTGTTTTTCAGTAAAAATATTATATTCAATTCCCTTAATAATTTTTTCAATATATTCTCTATCATTTAAAGAAATTTCAAGCCCCATAATTTCTTTATATCTTTCAAGTTTAAGTAAAGCGTCAGGTTTATAATTAATCTTTTTAATATTTTTTCTTCTCTCAAAATCGGCAATTAAACTTTCCGCTTTATCGCTCGGCTTAAAAGATTTTTCATTTTCTTGCGCTTTCAAAATCTTAAATATATTTGCCATATTATAATCCATAACAGAATTTTTTAATAATCCTCCAAATATTCCGTTTTCTCCTTTTCTTATTTCAACAAGTCCGTTAAAATCGTTTTCTCTTCTTATAAAAATATTATCCTTCATATTTTTAATTTCTTCCAAAAGATTATTATCTTGATTTAATTTATTGTAAATCTCTCTATATTCAATATCCCAACTTATATCGTTTTCTAAATCCGAAATAATTCCCGCTTCTCTTTTCAAAGAAAACAAAGAATTAATTTCATCGTCTTTTTGAAGTATTTTGGTGTCGTTTCCAAAAATAGAATTAATTAAAGTAAGTTTGAAATTAGAAATCTGCCAATTTTTAATATCTTTTTGAGCTTCTAATCTCGGAATAAAATTGTGAATATAAATTTTATCAAAAAGTTTTTTTCCAATTCTATTTATTCTTCCAACTCTCTGAATAACTCTCGTTGGATTATAAGGAATATCATAATTTATAATTATTCCCGCTCTATGCAAATTAACTCCTTCCGAAAGCGTATCCGTAGATATAAGTAAAAAATATTCGCTCTCTTGTTTTCTCTCTTCAAGCGATGCGTCAAAATTCGCTTTAACAGTTTCTCTATTTTTTGAATCTGCAACCGATTTTAAAGGTTTGAGTAAATAATTTAATTCTTCGTCTTGGCAAATCGATTCATATAAATAATCGACAGTATCTTTAAACTCGCTGAATATAATTATTTTTCTTTTGTCGTTTTCTTTTTTGAATTTTTTTAATTCTTCTTTTAATTTGAAAAACTTTTTATCTTTTTCAATTCCTATATTTTCCCAATCTTTTTTAATCTCTTTAAGTATTTTTAAATCGTTTTCAAAATCAATAAAAAATTCCTTGCTTAAAACTTCTTTAACATTTTCTATTATATAAAGTCCTTCGTATTTTTTAGAATTATCTTTTATCATTATATCGTTATCATCGTCATAATCTTCGTAATTTACATCGCCTCTTTTATAAATAGTATAGCGATTTTTACTAATCCACATTTTTATGTTTTCGTATTTTGCAATCATATTGTCTACGCTTTTTTTAAATGCAAAAATAGAACTTTCAAATCTCCTAACAAGTAAATGCCTCATAAACTTTGCAATATTATTTGAAGACAAATCGGCAAAATCAAAATTCGCATCCTCTCCGTAAACCGCTTTAACAATTTCCGCGCTTTTCCTTTTATCTTCTATCGTTTCTTTTTTCAAATAAATTAAAGGCTTATATCTAACGCCCTTAAAAATATTAGAATTATCTTTATTGTCTTCGTTATCTTCGTTATAAGGACTTATTTTTTCTAAAGTGTCGTAATATAATTTTGATAAATCTCCAAGCTCATAATTATGAAGTTTCGGCTCTTCCACATCGTTAAATTCCGTTTTCTGTTTTTCTAAATCTTTTCTATATTCCGAAGATTCAAGCAAATCGTTTCTCGTTCTTCTTATTATAATAGTATGTATTAAACTCATTATTTCTTTTGCTATCTCTTTACTTTTTTTAATATTCTCTTCTTTTGAGTTTTCAGATTTTTTATATTTCGATTTTAATTCTCTCTCTTCTTTTAATATTTTAATTTTTGCCTCTTCAATATTTTTATTTTTAGTAAGCTTTCTATCGAAAATATCAATTATTGAAAATATATCGGAAGTCGTATTATGCATAGGAGTCGCCGTAATTGCTATAACTTTATTACCAAAACATATATTAGTTATCATATCATAAGAATAAGTTTTATTATTTACAAATCTATGAGCTTCGTCTATTATAATTAATCTATTTTTTCTATGATTTCTTACATGTTCTAAAGCTTTATCTAAAAGCCCGATACTAAAAACTTTAGCTTTAATTTGAAATTCGATATTATAATTTTCCCAAGAATCTATTATTTTAGGCGGACAAATAATAATTATCTCTTCTACTTTTTCTTTTAATAAAAGATTTTTCGCTATTGCAGAAGCGATTATACTTTTTCCCAAACCTACTACATCGGAAATTAGAACTCCGTTATATAACATAATTCCGTTTATTCCGCTTTTTATAGCTTCAATTTGATATTTATAATCTCTATAACCATAATCTGCAGGCGAACATAATAATTCTTCTCTATTAATAAATTCAAAATATTCGTATATAACTTTAAGAAATATTTTATAAGGCAAACCGAAATCGTCTTTATCTTTTTTATCTTCTTTAGTCGGTTTAATAATATTTCTAAAGAATTCTTCTTCATTTTTATTATTTAGAATTTCATGAGCTTTATTCCATTCTTCTTCAAAATAATTATAAAGTTCGTTAAAACCGTCTTTACAATATATATTAAGTTCTTTTCTGTCTTTAATTCCGCGATGCGTAAAATTACTTGAGCCTATTAAAAAAGCGTTTCTTTCCGCTTCTTCGTTGTATTTAAATAAATATAATTTAGCATGCATATATTCCGCCGTTTTTCTAATTTCAAGAGTTTTATTTTCGCATTTATATTTAAATAATTCTATTATTGAAGAATATTCTTTATTTTCAGTTAAAGTAAATTCTTTAAAATCGCTTATAGCTTTATCGTTATCTTTATTATCATTAAAATATAATCTTCTTGTTTTGTTATCTATATTCATTCCGATAAGTATTTTTACTTTCGCATTTAAAAATATATTTCTTGCATTTTCATTTTTAATTATATACGAAAATACTTCATAATAACAATAAGCGGTTAATATGCAAATTTCTTTTATATTATGAATATCGTTTTCATTATCAATATTATAAAACTGTTTTTCAAAATATTTTAGCAAACTTTTTGATTCTTCCGAATTATCGACTAATATCATAATTAAATTTCCTCTCTAAAAAATATTATATAATTTATAAAGTTATATTTTAATTCTATATTTATTATATATTATGAAATAAATTAAATATAGTAAAATAATTTATAAAAATATTATGCTTGTATATTATGATAAATTTTATATAATTTTATTTAATACTTAATTTAATATATCTTGAGGCAATAGTGCAAATATTATTTGGTAAAATAAAAAACTTTTCGTATCAAAAATTTTGGAGAGAAGAGTTAAAAACATTCAATTTAAATCATGAAAATATAGATATAAACTATTTGCCAAGTAAAAGTTATATTCAAATTAATAATAAAATTATATCGTTAAGTAAATGGGTAAGTCCTAAACGCACTCGCTCATATCCTTTTGCAAGAGTATATGATAGTTTTGATTCTTTCGGTTGTAAGGTTACGACTATAATACCAATCATTAAAGACGAAGGAATCGATGGAGATATAGATTATTTGCAATGGGATACAATTTCTTTAATGAGTTTGCTTAATGTATATGTTATATTAGGATTCTACGAAGACGCCGAAAAAAATATTAGAAATACGAATAAACTAAATAAAATAACAAATCAAAAATTAAAATCAAGCTTTATATATAAACAACTTGAAATATTGAACAATTATCATCAATCGGCATTGCATTGGAATCTTAATCAATTAGATAACGAAAATTTATTAAATCTTATAAATAAAGTTAAAAATTCTTACAATTATATTTCGCAAAAACTTAAAATAAAACTTCATGATGTAAAAAATATAGATAAATTTAAAATCAATATTACTAAAGACAAAGAAACTTTTATGCAATATTCAAGATATAAAGCAAAGAGCGCGCAAAATAGAGAAGTTTTAACATTGCACAATAAAGAATCTGTCGGAATAGGAGAAAAAACAAAAATAGAAATAGAAAATTATTTAGGCGGATATTATTATTTTACTATTGACGATGTTTTAGATAAAAATAATATTTTGTATTTAATTGAAAGCAAACATAGTAAAAATTCTATTTTGCCCTCAAATGACGATATTAAAGACGGTTTATTAAAACTTATGCTTTATAATAATCTATGTGAAATTAGAGATTTAAAAACAAAAAGAGATTTTAAAATAGTTTTGCGATTAACTTCAAACACATTAAAAAGCAATGTAGATTTGCCAAATAATAATTTAGAATCTTTTATAAAATCGAATAAACTAAATAAAAAACAAATAGAAATTATATATAAATTAAATTCTGAATGCGAAAGAAATAAATTTTATATATGGATTCAAAAGGCTTAAGTATGAATTTAGTTAAATCGCCTTTGCGTTATCCAGGCGGAAAAAGTAGAGCGATAAAATTTTTATGCCAATATTTTCCGAATGATTTTAAGATATATAAAGAGCCATTTTTTGGAGGCGGTTCTGTCGGTATTTATATAGCTCAAATTATGAATAATATACAAATAGATGTAAACGATTTAAATTACGAATTATATTGTTTTTGGCAGAGTTTAAAAATTCATCCTAATAAATTAATTGAAGGAATTATAGAATTAAAAAATAGATTTAAAAACGGTAAAGATTTGTATAATTTTATTTTATATAGAAGAGAATCTAATCTTTCTATACTTGAGAGAGGAATTGATTTTTTTATTCTTAATAGAATTACTTTTTCGGGTATTGTAGATAGCGGAGGATTTTCTCAAAAAGCTTACGAATCAAGATTTACAACAAGTTCTATTGATAGATTAAAAAACACTCATAAAATAATTAAGAATTTTAATTTTTCATGCGATAATTTTTTTAATGCGATAGATAACAATTTTGAAAATCAAAAAGACATTTTTATTTTTTTAGACCCGCCTTATTATAGTTCTGTAAAATCTAAATTATATGGCAAAAAAGGAATTTTGCATTTAAATTTTAATCATGAAAATTTGAGAGATTATTTATATAAAACAAAATCAAAATTTTTGCTTACTTATGATAATTGCGAATATATAAAAGAACTTTATAAAGATTTTTATATTCTCGAGTGGGATTTGCAATATGGAATGAATAATTATAAACGAGGAAAAGCCGATATTGGAAAGGAATTATTGATTAGTAATTATGAATTAAAACTTAATAATTCTATTTATAAACAAAAAATTAAAGAATTGTCCGCTTTATAAAATATAAAAAATTATAATTCTTTATCTTTAATCTCAATTAATTCAACCATTTCCGACATTTCTATTATTGAAAATATTGACATTAATCTTAAAGTAAAACCGCTCATATCCAAGCCTGCAAGTATAAATAAAGTGAAAACTAAAAATTCTGCGGAATATTTTTTTGAAATAATAGAATCCGTTAAATAACCAAATAGAATAATAAGAAACATAAATATTATGCCAACATATAAAATGAAAGGAAAAGAAAGCCCGATTCCAAGAGCGTTGTAAAAAGAAATTATTATTAAATGATAGCTATATTTCGATTTCAATATAAATACGATTGTAAAAACTAAAATAAAAATAAAATATTTGTATATATTTTTTTTAATCATTCTTTTTGCAAAAATTATAATATAGCCTATCATAATTATTATAAAAGATATTGAAGAAACTTTTCCCTTATATTCTATTAAATATAAAGAAATATAATGCATAATATCGTTATCTATAATTTTATTTGCAGAAAGAATAATATAATTTAAATTAGAAAAACCAAGAGAGATAAGAATAAATATATATGCTCCTCTTTGAAGTTCATTTATATTTTTTAATAATATTAAAGGAAGAAGAGTTTTTATCGTTATTAAAAAAGTAAAAATAAAAAATAATAATTCCGTTATATTATAAATATTTATGTCGCTTATATATAATTTTAATACTCCAAATATTAAAAAAATTATTCCTAAAATTCCGTCTGATATTTGAGAGTTAAAAAGATAATTATAAAATTTATAAAATAGAAGTAAAAAGAAAGCTAAAAATATTCCGTATTCTATAATATAATTTATTAAATAAAAAAAAGAATTTTCTTCTATATTTAAAAATAGAGTTCTAAAAAAAAGAAAATTAATAATAACGGCTATAATAAGCGCATTTGTCCAAAAATTATACCCTTTTATAAACGAGTTATTATTTGCAATTTTGTTTTTTAAAATATAAAACATTTATTTATCCGAATTATTTTCTATAATATTATTTTAGATAAATAAAAATTTCAATAATATTAATTTATAATATATAAAATTAATCAACTTTTTTCCGATTAATTTATTATATTTAATTATATTTAACTAATTAAACTGTATTGAGGTTTTTATTAATATGAATAACGAAACGATTAAAGTTTGCATGAATGAAGAAGAGCTTGTTGACGCTTTATATTCAAACGAGGATATGATATATATAGAAGCGTCTTTAGGCAGAAAAATAGCAAATATAAAAAACACGGGCAAAATAGCTTGGGGAATTCTTATTGGCGGAATTATAGTTTCTGTAACCGCCGTATTATCTTCAAAAAAGTTAAGCAAAAGCAAAACCGTTTTAGTTTCCGCTATATCCGCAGTTCCTTCAGCAACCGTAGCTATACTTTATATAGGGCTTCCATCAACTATATCTTTAATTCAAATGATGATAGACGCTTATAAAAATTATGGCGGTATAAATACTGCAAAAGATATAATAGTAAAATTAAGAAACGATTATTATATATCAGAAAAAGACAGAGAAAAATTTATTCTTAAAAAATCAGTCGGAGAGAAAGTAAAAGAAGTAAAAATATCCGAAATCAAAAAATCAAAGAATATATAAAAATCATTTATTAATAATTATTTAAATTATATAAATATCAAAATCAAAAATTCCAAAAAATATATTAAAAAAAATTAAAAATTAGACTTGTTTTAAATTAAATTTAATGTATTATTATGATAACTATTTTATGTTTACACACTTTATTTTTTAAGGAGAATAAAATGTCAATTTTAATCGAAAACAAAAAAGTAAAAGAAAGCACAGAAAAATTTGAAAATATTATAGTAAAGGATATTTCAAATAATATTTTCGTTGTTTTGTTTTCCTTAATGGGAATAACAGCCGCTTTGTTATTATTAATATTATTTATGTAATATAATGATTAAAATCGATAATGACAAATTAGCCTACGAAAGAGAATATTTAAAGTTAGGCTATAAATATATTTGCGGTATAGACGAAGTCGGACGAGGATGCTTATTTGGTCCCGTTACAGCCGCTGCGGTAATAATGCCTTTAAGTTTAAAAGACAATAAAGATATAATAAACGGAATAGAAGATTCAAAAAAACTTACGGCTAAAAAAAGAGAAGAACTTTCTAAAAAAATAATTGAAAAATCTATTTCCTATTCAATTTATTCTATTTCAGAAAAAATAATAGACGAAATTAATATTTTAAATGCCACAAAATCGGCTATGATTAACGCTGTAAAAAATTTGAAAATAAAGCCCGATATACTTTTTATAGACGCTTTGAAAATCGATATTGATATAAAACAAATTTCAATAATAAAAGGCGATTTAAAATCTTATTCTATTGGTTGCGCGAGCATATTGGCTAAAGTTTGCAGAGACGAAATAATGAATAATTTGCCCGAAGAATATCAAAAATATAAAATTTCTAAAAATAAAGGTTATGGAACAAAAGAACATCTTGAAGCTATTAAAAAATATGGTCCAAGCGATATGCATAGATTCTCTTTCGAGCCTATAAAATCTTATAATCATAAAGATAAAAAAAACGATAATAATAAAGATTCTTTTATTTTATAATTTTTTAGATTTTTTATGATAAATATTAATAAATATTTTAATTCTATAATAAATAAAAGCCCAAAATCTATAAAAAATGGCGATATAGTTAAATTTTCGCTTGTAAGAAAACTTGATAACGATAAAGCTATTGTAAATATTATGGGAAATAAAATTATAGCTATATTTAAAGATAAAATAATCGAAAAAGGTTTTGCATTGGTTTCAAAAGAAAATAATAAATTAATATTAACAATCTTAAAAAATGTAAATAGCGTAAAAGAAGCTAAAGAAAATATAAAAAATGGTATTTCGGTTAACATAAGTTCGGCAGGAAAAGAAAATTCTCAAATAGCAAATTTATTATTGTCGAAAAATATAAAAGTAAATAATCAAAATATAATTTACTATGAAACCGTCTTAAAATATTTGCCGAATAACGAAAAAAAAGAATTTTTTATTAACGCTATGAAAAATAATATTTATTTCACAGAAGAAGAGATTAAAAATTTTGGAAATATCTTTAATAAAATCGTAAATTTTGACTTATCAATAAAAAACTCTAACAAAAATTATAAATTAGCCGAAATATTAAAAAACATGATTTTTAATTTAAAAAGAAACGATAGGGAATTTTTAAAAAATTATATAGAAACCAACGGATATTTTAGCGTTTGGTTTATGCTCTTTGACATGCTTCATAACGAATTATATTTTGAAGATAAGGATAATAAATATAATAAAGATATAATAATTATGATTTTAAAAATATTATCGCTTAATAGAAAAGATAAAAATAATTCGCTTTTTTATTTTATTCCGATTCCTTTTATAATAGATAATGAATTAAAAGAAATATTATTATATATAAACGGAGATAGAAAAAATAATAAATATAGTTTTATAGCTTACGACAATGAAGAAAATAAAGAATTATGCAAAATTATAATTGAAAGATTTGAAAACGAATATTTAATAACTTTAAAATTATTTGATAAAAATTTATATAAAAAATGCAGAGATACAAAATATATTATTGACGAAGAGCTTAAAATTTTTGATAATTTAAAATTAAAAATGGAATATACAAATGAATAAAGATATTGAAAACGCTATAGCTTTATTATATGAAAGGGAAATTCATAACGCTCCTATAGTTATATCGAAAGGAGAAAAATTGCTTGCTAAAAAAATAGTCGAGCTTGCAAAGAAATATAATGTTCCCGTAGTTTCAGACGAAGATACGGCAAAAAGTTTAATGAAATTAGATATAGGAGAAGAAATTCCTTATTCGCTTTATGAAGCTGTTAGTATAATATTAAGATATATATACAAATTAAAGGCAGAGTTATAATAATGGAAAATTTTGCTAAATTAAAAACGCAGGATATTAAATCCCAAGCCGAAAGGAAAGACATATATTTGGATAACGATTTTATAGCTATAAGCAAATATATTAAAATAACGGACGAAGATATAAACAGATTAAAAAAATGGGATATAAACGAAGTTTTTATTAAAGATTTGGAAAACGAAGACGCCACTCATAACTCCGTTCAAGATTTTGAAAAATTTTTAAGAGAATATAAAGTATTTAAAAATATTTATTTGAATATAATAAAACAAACAAAAAATAATTTGGGAAATTTTAGACATAATAATCTTGTAAATATGAAAGAGCTTAACGAGATTATAGACGGACTTTTAGATATAATGAATAGAAATTTAAATAGTTTTATAGAACTTTTAAGCATATTTAATTTTAATAAAGAAGATTTTTATTATGTTCGTTCTTTAAATGTCTCAATAATATCTTTAATTATAGGCAAGCAAATGAAATTATCCGATGGAATATTAAAGAAACTTGGACTTGGAGCGATTTTATATGATATAGGTTTGGTTAAAGTTCCTGAAAAAATATTAAATAAACAATATAAACATAGTCCCGAAGAATATGCCGAAATTAAAAAACACACCGTTTACGGTTATAAATTAATGAAAAGCAATTTTAGATTTGAAGAAGAGGTTGCCGTAATTTCTTTGGAACATCATGAATATTTTAACGGCAAAGGTTATCCAAGAGGAATATCGGGAAATGAAATACATTTATACGCTAAAATTGTAGCGGTTGCTCATGAAGCGGAAAAGGTAATGAAAAATAGAAGAATAGCTATAGACGAAAAAAGTTTAAATTTTAATAAAAATAATAATAATGTAGAAAAGAAATTATTATTTGACGCGGTTAGGCATATAATACATGGAGCGAAAATTAAATACGACCCTACAATTTCTAAAGTTTTTGTAGCTATATTTAGCGTTTATCCTATAGGTTCTGTCGTTATTTTAAATGACAATAGAAAGGGGTTAGTTTTTGCCACGAATACTAATTTTCCTATAAGACCTATTATAAAAATAGTTTCTGATAATAGCGGAAATATTATAGAAAATGGAGAGGTTGTGAATTTGGTTGAGAATAATCAAATATTTATAAACGGAATAGATAGAGACGATAAATTTTTGGAGGAGGTAGACAAAAAAATATTAAATAAAGATTAAAATATAATAATGAAAAACAATAAAATTATAGGCAATGAAGGAGAAGAAATTGCCTTAAAATATCTCGAAAAACTTGGATTTAAATTACTTGAAAGAAATTTTAGAGGAAAGAATCGAGGAGAGATAGATTTAGTAATGACAAAAGGAGTTGTTATTGTGTTTATTGAAGTAAAATATCGAAGACAGGGAAGTTTTGGATATTCGGCGGACTCTATATCGGAGCGTAAAAAAAAGAAATTATACGAAACCGCGGAAGAATACTTAATTAATAGTGGATTAGGTTTAAATCAAAAATGTTCCTTTGGGGCTGTTTTAATAGACGATACCCTTAATGGCAGAGAAATATCTTTTATAGAAGATATATTTATTTAGGGGTGAGATATGAAAACGGCTGTAGTAATTAACTATAAAAAAATAGATTTATACAAGAAAAAATTAAAAGATAAAAAATATATAGACAAAGCTATTGAAGGATTAGCAGGAGATTTAATAAGCTTTGTAAACTATATAGAAATAGAATCGATTAAAATTAAAAAGAGAATAAAATGAATATAATAGAGAGAGGAAAATTTACTCTACTTCTTGAAAGCGAAAATCTTAAAAGTTTATCCGAAAATTTGGATTGCAATTTTGAAAATGCGGTTAATGAATTATTTAAGATTAAAGGCAGAGTTATAACTTCGGGAGTTGGCAAAAGCGGACATATTGCAAGAAAGGCGGCTGCAACTTTCGCATCAACGGGAACGCCAAGTTTTTTTGTCGACCCTAACGAATGTTTGCATGGCGATTTCGGAATGATAACTAAAAATGATTATTTAATATTATATTCAAAAGGCGGAGAATCGAGAGAGATAATAGAATTAGTAAATTGGTTATGCAGACAAAATATTTCTTATATAGCGATTACCAATGAAAAAGATTCTACTTTATCGAAAAACGCTAAAATAACTTTGCTTACTCATGTAAAAGAAGAAGCATGTCCTCTTAAATTAGCTCCAACGGTAAGCACTACGGCGTCTTTAGGAATATCGGACGCTTTGGCTACGGCATTAATGGAATTAAGAGGATTTAAAGCCGAAGACTTTGCAATATTTCATCCTGGCGGAAGTTTGGGCAGACAACTTGCAAGAGTTAAATCTATAATGCATAAAGATAATTTGCCTATAATCAATTTATCAACCACTTTATATGACGCTTTATTTAAAATAATAGAATGCAAATTAGGAATAGCTATAATAACGGACGATAATAATATTTTAAGCGGAATAATAGTGGATGGAGATTTGAAAAGGCTTTTAATAAAAAATAAATCGGCGGAAAATATTTTATCAAAAAGCGTAGCCGATATAATGAATAAAAATCCTAAAGTTATATACGAAGACACTTTAATAGGAGAGGCTTTGCATATAATGGAAGGCAAAATAACTAATCTTGTAGTAGTTGAAGATACGGATAAAGGCAAAATTCCAATCGGAATAGTTCATATACATGATATATTGAAAATAAAAGCTTTTTAATTTATAAATAATTGCTTTTAAGTATTATTGTTTTACTTTTATTATTTTATTTAATAAAAATTAAAAATAGATTTAAAAATAAATAAAAAAAATGCTTGACTTTTTAAAAATAATTCTTATCTTAAGTATAGAAAATAAATAAAAAAATGTTGGTTAATCCAACGAGGAGAGTTATTATGACTAAAACAAAACAAAACAAAGGTATCTTATATCTATTAGCAGTTGTCATTATGGTGGCATTAATGTCAGTGGCTTGTAAAAAGAAACCTACTCAAGCCGTATCTTTTTCAGAAGCTGAAGATTCAACTGTAGTAGTTGACCCTACGCCGACTCCAGAACCAACTCCAGAGCCTACGCCAACTCCAGAACCAGAGCCTGTAGCTCCTGAAAAACCAGCAGTTCCTGAAAAACCAATTTCTGGATTGACAATTGACCCTAAAGGAAATTTAAGACAATTTGACGGATTCACTTTCATAAATAAAGACGGTGGAATCGCTAAAGTAGGCGGAGTGCCTTATTACATGGAAATAGACGGTATAAGATTCTATCAAGGTTTTGGTCCTGCTTGTAAAGGCGGAAGCTATGTATTGCTTGCTGGCGGAGATAGAGCCGATGTTAAATTATTCGCAAACGGTTATGTAAATATAACTAGAAATGGCAAAACGGTTCAATATATGTTGTTAAGCAAATAAATTAAAAAAGTAAAAAGAGTAGATAATAAGATTTGAGCCTGTCGTTCTTTTGGACGGCAGGCTTTATTATTTTAAAATTATGCATTTAAAATAATCAGGGCATGTATTTCTACATGCCCCAAAAAACCAATGTCAATAAAGGAGGTATACCATTATTGCTTTATAAGAATAATACCCCAGCCGCTATGACTAATCCGCTAACAATAAGAACTATTAAAGTATAACCCATAATATCTCTTGCTCCAAGTTTAGCCAAGCCGAGCGCAGGCAAAGCCCAAAACGGCTGAATCATATTTGTCCAACTGTCGCCGTAAGCTATACACATTGCAGTTTTTGCAGGGTCAACTCCAATCTCTAATCCTGCAGGCATCATTATAGGTCCTTGAACAACCCATTGTCCTCCTCCTGATGGAACGAATAAGTTAACTATTCCCGCGCTTAAGAATGTGAATAGTGGGAAAGTTTTAACAGTTGATATATTTACAAAGAAATTACTTATTACGCTTGCCAAAGAAACGCCTTCTGCAGAAGCTCCCGTCATCATTCCCATAATACCCGCATATAATGGGAATTGTAATATTATTCCAGCGGCTCCTTTAGCGGCTTCACTGAAAGCGTCTATTAAACTTCTTGGCGTTCTATGAAATAAAACCCCAAACATTAAGAATATTAAATTTACAATATTTAAATTCAAATCAAATTTGCCTTGTTTAGCCGAATTAACAAAATAATAAACTATATATGAAAATCCTAATATTGCAAGAATATAGTTTACAAAACAACTATTTTCCAATTTTTCTGCAGGAGTCATTTTTTCAAACTCTTCTTTTGAAACCGCTGAAAAATAAAGTCCGCTTTTAGGTTGCAATTTATTAGGGTCGTCTTTAGATACATCGTCAACTTTTAAATCTTCTATCAATTTTGGGTCGATAACAAATACATCTTCCTCATTTTTAGGATGCATCAAAACATTAATAATTGGAAGCAAAATCCACATTCCAACTACTATGAAAATATTATAACTTGAGAATAGAGTATGACTTACAGGAACGGCTTCAGTCAATGAACCTCCTGTTGCAGATAAATCGCCGCCAGCTATTACCAAAGGAACTGAACCAGAAAATCCAGCATGCCATAAAACGAATCCAGAATATGCCGAAGCAATTAAAAGTCTATAATCTATTGCCTTAACTTTTTTAGCTATTTCTTTCGCGTAAATTGCGCCAATTATTAAACCAAAACCCCAATTCAATATACAAGCCGTATATGAAATTATACTTACCAAAGCTATGCCTTGAGCGGGAGTTTTTGGAATATTTGATAAATGGTCTAGAAGTTTTTTGAATGGAGGCGATAATGCAAGAACATGCCCCGTTACCAATACTAAAACCATTTGCATACTGAATGCAAGCAAACTCCATACGCCTTTTCCCCAATGCCCAACAATAGATATAAAATTTTGTTTTGTAGCAATTAAAGAAGCGATAAATACTATAATTGTTAGAATAACGGCAAAAATGTAAGCGTCAGGTAGGAATTTTTGCATCACCATTGTAGAGGCATTAGCCAAACTTTCAATAAAGCCTCTTTTCTTTTTCACATTACTCATTTTTATCTCCCTTTTTTGTATTTTAATTTTTTGTTTTTTTATTATTGCGAGGACTTAATAAAGCCCCCGCAACGATTATTTTTTATAAAGTATTAACATCTACCTGTTTAGGATTATTAATTATTAAATCCGCTTCGGTATTTGCCTTTATATCCTCTATGCTTGAAGTTGAAAATATTTCCGTAAGTTCTAATCCCTTATCGGTTACTTTCATTACTCCTTTTTCCGTTACTATCATATTAACTTGATTTTTAGCGGTGAGAGGAAGATTGCATTTTTTCAATATCTTTTTATCGCCTTTAGCGGTATGTTCCATAGCGACAATAACCAATTTTGCTCCGACAACCAAGTCCATAGCTCCGCCCATTCCTGGAACCAATTTGCCTGGAACCATCCAATTTGCCAAATTTCCCTCTTGGTCAACTTGCAAAGCTCCCAAAACAGTAGCATCAACATGTCCTCCTCTTATGATTGTAAAAGAAGTGAAACTATCGAAATAAACTCCGCCATCTAATAAAGTTACAAAAGCTCCGCCAGCATTAGTAATATTAGCGCTTTCTTTTCCTTTTTCGGGAGTAGGTCCCATTCCAACCATGCCGTTCTCGGATTGCAATAAAACTTCCACTCCGTCAGGCAAATAGTTTGCAACTTTAGTAGGAATTCCTATTCCAAGATTAACCAAATCGCCGTCTTTTAATTCTTTAGCGACTCTTTTTGCTATAATCTCAACTATTTGTTCTTTTGATAATTCTGCCATGATTAATTCCTCCTTTAAGCCTTTTTAAGCCCTTTAGCTAGATAGTCGTAATCGCTCTTAACTAAATAATCTACAAATACGCGAGGAACGGTTATATTATCAGGGTCTAAAGCTCCGTCCACTATCTCTTTTACTTCGGCTATAACGGTTTTACAAGCCATAGGCATTATCATATTCCAGTTTCTCGTAACGCCATGGTGGTATAAATTACCGTATTTATCCGCCTTATCCGCATAAACAAGCGCTATATCTCCGTATAAAGGCTCTTCAAGAATATATTTCTTGCCTTTAACTTCGATTATTTGCTTGCCCTCTTCAACGAGAGTTCCAATACCCGTAGGAGTTAGTATTCCTCCCAAACCAGCTCCAGCCGCTCTTATTCTTTCGGCTAAAGTTCCTTGTGGCACCAATTCGACATCGATTTCTTTGTTAGTATTTTGTTTCTGAGTTTCGGTGTTAGTTCCGATATGCGAAACTATAACTTTAGAAACTTGACGATTGGTCATTAGCCTACCGTATGATTTGTCGGCAAAAGCTGTGTCGTTTCCAACGAGCGTTAGATTTTTAACTTTGTTTTGGTCTGCAAGTAAATCGGTGATTTCCCATGCAGAACCCCATGCTAAAAACCCTCCAAACATCACTACCGAGCCGTCTTTAATCAAATCGCAGGCTTCTTGTTTTGAAATTATTTTTACCATAAGTCCAATCCTTTCTTTGAATTTTTTTTTTATATTAATACGATTTTACTCGTAGAAATATAGCATGGCTATAAATAAACTACTTTTATAATTTAATTTTGTTTAACATAATTATAATAAAAAATTTTTAAATTGTCAAGCATTACAATGCTTTTTTAACAAAAAAATTTAAAAAATTTAAAAAAATTTGTATAATATAGCCAATTTTTCATAGTTTTTTAAAAAAAAATTTAAATAACGCTTGACTTTATTTATATTTTATAATATGTTAACAATTATAAATCATTAATTTAATTTTATTTATTGCATAATTTATGGTTTTAATTTAACATAAAAAATAATAGGAGAGCCAATTATGATTTCTAACAAAAAAACAATTTTTATTATGATATTAGTTTTTATAACAATCTCTTGCGGATTGCCTAAAAAAGAATATCAAAGAGTATCGGCTTTAAGAGACAAAGTTAATAAATACGAGGAAATTAAAACTTTTGCTCAAAGCGATTTTGATATAGCGGAAAAAGGTTTTGCCGAAGCGGATATTATAATGAAAGAGGAAAACAAAGACGAAGCTAAAAAAGCGAAACAATTATTGCTTGAAGCTGAAACAAATTATAATGCCGTTTTGGATAAAGGATTAGAGCCTTATTCTGAAATTATAAAAAAGCAAATGGACGAATCTTTTACAAACGCTCAAGAGATAAAGGCAGATGTTATGTATGGCGATGAATATAGCAAAGCCGAAACTATGTATAACGAAGCAAATTCTCTTTATAATGCCGAAAAGAAAGATTATAAAGTTATGGTTGAAAAATTATATAATACCAAAGAAGCTTATTTAACTTTATACAATAAAGTAAAAGAAGATTTTAATAAAAGCGATGAAGCTTTAAATAAAGTTAAAGAGAGATTGGCTAATTTGGAAAATATGGTTAAAGAAATAGAAACTTTAGAAAAAGAACAATAATCATTTTTATAATTAATAAAATTTTTAATAAATTTATTTAAGGAGAAAAATTATGAATATAAAAAAAGTAATATCTTTTATAGCTTTAATATCTTTTAGTTGGACGATTCTATTCGCTCAAACTTATGAAGATTCTGCAAGAATAACGGACGAAGCGGAAACTTTGCAAAATGACGGAGAATATCAAAAATCTTATGATAAATCTCAAGAAGCTTCCGACTCGATAGATAAAACTACCACAGACTTATTTTATAAATTAATGAATTTAAGAATAAATAAGGCAAAAAATGATGCTGATAAATCGATAAAAGAAATCAATCAATTAGGCGCTTCAAAAGATAATCAATTTAAGGCAAAATATGACGAAGCCGTTAGATATTTTAACGAAGGCAATAATTCTATAGATTCTCTGCCTTCTCCTGATGAAACCGCTCAAAGCGAAGAGGAATTTATAATCGCTTCAAACGATTTTAATAAAGTTTTTGAATCTTACAGTAACGCTTTGGCTTCTGCAAATAGCGTAAAAGAAGGTTATTTAGGAAGAGAGAGAGCGACTGCTACAAAAACTATTGGAGATGCGAAAGCGAAATATAATGCAGCGTTAAATTCAAGAACTATAACGGCGGGCGATGCGAATGGCAAAGCAATTGCAAGTTCTTTAAGCAAAGCCGAAGAAGCTTTAAAAAATGATAATTTCGCAAGCGTTCAGCAGAATGTGGCGGCTGCATTATCGGCGTTAAATAAAGCTCAAGCTGAGGCGAAGGCAAAAGCAGATGCGGAAGCTAAAGCAAAGGCGGCTGCAGCTGCTAAAGCGAAGGCAGAAGCGGATGCAAAGGCTAAAGCCGAAGCTAAAGCAAAAGCGGATGCGGTAAATAAAGCAAAAAATGATATAGCAAACGCTCAAAAGAAATATGACACTTTACTCGGAGATAAAACTATAATTAAAGGAGACGCTAACGATAAAAGCATTTCCGCTCTTTTAAATGACGCTAATAAAGTTGTTCAAAATGACCCGAAAACGGCAAGCGATAAGGCGATAACGGCTTCAAAAAATATGGATAAAATAGTTTCCGATAGAAGTTTGTCTATTGTAAGAGAAGAAAATGCAAGACATTTGTCTGAATTAAAAGAAAGATATGAAAAAATGCTTAACGATGGATATATAACTAAAGGTAGCGAAGAAGATAAAAATATTTCAAAACTTATAGCGGACGCGGAAGACGCATTAAATAAAAATAATAACGCTTTGGCAAGAGAGAAGATGGAACAGGCTAATAAATCTTTAAATGCTATACAGGAAAGAGGACCTCAAAGAGCGGGAGATGGCGATGTCGTTATAGGAGATACGGGAAGAAATGAAACGGGACAAATAATAGACGGAACAGAAAGACAACCCGTTAATACCGCGGGAAAAATAACCGTTCTTCCTCAATATTATATAGTAGTGAGAAGAGTTCCTTTAACTGACGCTTTATGGAGAATTGCAGGCTATAGTTATATATATAATAATCCTATTCAATGGTATAGAATATATGAAGCTAATAGAAATATATTGAGAGACCCTGATAATCCAGATTTGATATTGCCAGGACAGAGATTAACAATCCCGAGCTTAAACGGAGAAGAGAGAAGCGGACAGTATGACCCGCAATCTAATTACATAACTTATGAAGAAGCTATGCAATTAATGAACGAGCGACAAACTGCTACTAATCAGTAATAGTTAAATACTTTTCATAATCAATAGTCATGCATATTTTATATATGCATGACTATTTTAATTTTAAATTATCGTATTTAAATTAAATATTTTATTTTTCTTTTATTAAAAAGATTTTAATAAAATTTTTTCTAAATTAATATGAATTAAATAATTTATTATTTTTTAAATATGTTTTAATAAATCGGCAACGAAATCATAATTATTCATACTCATTATATGCATTTTCTTACAAACGCTTAACATATCTTTAAATAGATTTGAAGAAAGCTCAAAAGCGACTTTTTTCTCTTCTTCTGCGGATTTTTCGCTTGCGTCTTTTAATTTATTAAGCCATTCTTCAGGTATATAAGCGCCTGGAAGTTTATAATATATAAAATAAGCCGTCTTATAACTTAAAACGGGGAAAAATCCTGGAAATAAAATCGGTTTTTCTTTTAATTTCATTTCTTTTAATGGCATCTCGTTAATCCAATTTAAGAATTTTTTTAAAGTTTCAACTTCGTATATAGGTTGAGTAAATATCGCCTTAACTCCGCTAGCGGTTTTTTTTGAAAGCCTAACTTTAAGCATTTCGTCATTTTTTGAATAACTATTTATTGAGCAGAAAGGATATATTTTTTTAAGAGGCTCTTTAAAAATAAAATTTCCCGCGCTTTTGCCTTCATTTAAATTTTTAATTATTCTTATTAAAAGTTCCGAATTTCCTTCAAATACGCCTTTAGCCTGTTTTTGATTTCCATTAACCACAGGGTCGCCCGTCAAAGCTAAAACCATTCTTATATCAAAATAATTTGCTCCTATTAAATCGTTTTGTAAAGCGATTGAATTTTTATCTCTCATAGTTTGAGTTATTATAAAAGGTTTTTCGGTTTTTAATCTTTGAGATAATTGCAAAGATGAGAGTATTGGCGAGATTTTTAAATTTGCAAAAGGAGAATCGGGAATAATAAAAGCGTCAATATATTTTTCTATATTTGAAGATTTTATTTTTTCTACTAAATATCCTAAATCGGATTTTGCCTGCGGAGTTACCTCTAAAGTAAAAGTAAATTCTTTTTCGTTTTCTAATTTGTTAATAAAGTTTTCTACGCTATTCATAAATATTATATTATGTTTGTATTTTAAAAAAGTCAATTATTTAATATTCGTTTATTTGTCAAATTTAAGTATTGTAATTTTTATTAATATAAATTATTATTAAATTCAATTAAATAATTAAAATAAAACGGCAGAAAATTATGAAGAAAATATTAAGCAAGATAAACGAAAGAAAAATATATTTTTTAATTTCCATTTTAATATTTATAGCGGATATTGTTTCAAAATATTTTATAGATAAATATTTACAACCAATATATCTTAAAAAAATTATAGGAAATTTTTTAATTTTCGCATATACGAGAAATTACGGAGTAGCTTTTGGTTTTTTGAATAATTTGCCAGAAGTTATTAAAAATATTATGCCTACGCTTTTAAAAATTATAGTGTCTGCGGCTATGATTTTAATATTTTTCATTATGCTTTATATTAATCCAAAAAAACAAAAATTTTCAATGATAGGTTTTACTATGGTTTTAGGCGGAGCTATCGGAAATTTGCTAGATAGAGTTATAAGAGGGTATGTGACAGATTTTATAAGTATGGGGTTTAATGAAACTATTCGATTTCCATATCATTATAATATTGCAGACGCTTCAATTACAATAGGAATTGTCTTTATAGCAATCGGAGTTATTTTATTTAAAGAAGATTTTGAAAGTAAAACTAAACCCGAAGAAACTATTGAAAATAATGAAGAAAATAAAACTTTATGATAAATGATGAAGAAAGTTTTTTAATAACGGAATTCAAAACAGAAAGAGAAGAAGATTTAAATAAAAGACTCGATATTTTTGTAAGCGAAAAACTTAATATAACGCGCTCTCAAGTAAAAAACTATTTAAACTCTATAAAAGTAAACGGACAGAAAAAAAAATTATCTTATTTATTAAAATTAAACGACATTATAATTATAGAAAATGAAAAAAAATTTATTAAAGAAAATTCTAAAGAAGAACCAAAAGCGGAAAATATTTCTTTAAATATAATATACGAAGATAAATATTTAATTATTATAAATAAGCCTAATAATATGAGTGTTCATTGTTCGGTGTCTGAAATGAGCGGAACTTTAGTAAACGGTTTGCTTTATAATATAAAAGATTTTGATTTTACGGGAAATAAAAACAGAGCGGGCATAATTCATAGACTCGATAAAGATACTTCAGGGCTTATAATAGTTGGAAAAAACGCAAATATAGTTTCGTCTATTCAAGAGCAGTTTAAAAAAAGAACGATAAAAAAAATATATCATGCAATATTAGTAGGAATATTAAAAGAAAATTTTTTAGAGATTAATTTACCGATTGGACGACATAATTTATACAGAAAAAAAATGACGGTTAGAGAGGATGGAAAAGAAGCTTTAACTTATATAAAAGTTTTAAGAAGATTCAAAAATCATACTTTAGCCGAAATAAATTTAAAAACGGGAAGAACGCATCAAATAAGAGTTCACTCCTCTTATAAAGGTTTTCCCATTGCGGGCGATAAAATTTATTCTAAAAGTTTTTCAAAATATAAAGGCTTAATGCTTTTGTCAAAAGAAATAGAATTTATGCATCCTATTACAAAAGAGAAAATGAATTTTGAAATAGATTATCCTGAATATTTTAAAAATTTTTTGCATTCAAACGAAATATAAAAAACATTATAAAATTTAAAACTATTAAAATAATTTTAATTTTATGTTTTTATAATTTATAACAATTTAAATTTATTATAAAAATTATTACTCTTCTATTTTCAAATGCAACTCTTCAAGCTGCTCCTCATCCACAGTGGAAGGACATCCGCTCATTAAACATTGTCCTTTTTGAGTTTTAGGAAAAGCTATAACTTCTCTTATGCTGTCTTGTTTTTGTAAAAGCATTACTACTCTGTCTATTCCGAAAGCCATTCCGCACATTGGAGGAGCGCCATATTTCAAAGCGTCAAGCAAGAATCCGAATCTCTCTTTCGCTTTTTCTTCGGATATTCCAAGCAAATTAAATATTTTAGCTTGCACAGAACTATCGTAAATTCTCTGTCCGCCGCCGCCGATTTCATTTCCGTTTAAAACCAAATCGTAAGTGTCGCTTCTAACTTTCAAAGTATCGCTTTCAAGTATCTCCACATCTTCTGGAACTGGAGCGGTAAAAGGGTGATGAGTCGCAGAAATTCTTTTTTCTTTATAATCGTATTCAAATAAAGGAAATTCTACAACCCATAAGAAATTTAATTTATCTTTATCGATTAAATTTAATTTTTCGGCTACTTTAATTCTCAAATTTCCCAAAGCGTCAAAAGTAATTTTCGGAGTATCAGCAACAAAAAATAATAAATCGCCTTTTTCGGCTTTCGTAGTTTCAAGTATTTTATTTTGATTTTCTTTTGAAAAGAATTTCACTATATTCGATTCTAATCCGTTTTCCGTTACTCTCATCCAAGCGAGTCCTTTAGCTCCGAATATTCCAACATATTTTGTAAAATCGTCAATATCTTTTCGGCTTAATTTTTCTCCGCCTTTTGCATTTAAACATCTTATTATAAATTTATTATCCAAAGCGTTTTTGAATACTGCAAAATCGCATCCTCTAACGGCATCTTCAACATTTATAAGTTTTAATTCAAATCTTGTGTCGGGTTTGTCGCTTCCGTAATTTTCCATAACTTCTTTATAAGATAATCGAGGCAAAGGCAAAGGCAAATCAAAATTATAAACCTCTTTTACGATATCGGCTATTACTTTTTCCATTATTGATAAAAATTCATCCGTGCTTAAAAAAGAAGTTTCAATATCGACTTGAGTAAATTCAGGCTGTCTGTCCGCTCTCAAATCTTCGTCTCTGAAACATTTCGCTATTTGATAATATCTATCGAATCCGCTTATCATAAGTATTTGCTTAAAAATTTGAGGAGATTGAGGCAAGGCGTAAAAATCTCCCTCGGATAATCTTGAAGGCACTAAAAAATCTCTCGCTCCTTCGGGCGTGCTTTTATTTAGAATCGGCGTTTCAACATCAATAAAACCGTTTTCCGCCAAATGTTTTCTAAAAGCGTTTGTAATTAAAAATCTATAATATAAATTATTAAATATCTTAGGGCGTCTTAAATCTAAATATCTATATTTTAATCTTATCTCTTCGTTAGTGTCTATATCGTCTTCAAGCATAAACGGAGGAGTTTCTGAAGTATTTAATAATTCTAATTTTTCAACCATAACTTCAATTTCGCCCGTTGGAATTTTTGGATTAATCATTTCCTCGCTTCTCGCTCTAACTTTTCCTACAACGCTTATAACGAATTCGCTTCTTAAATCTTGAGCTTTGTTATGAGCTTCTTCGTTTACTTGAGGATTAAAAACTATTTGAGCGAATCCCGTTCTGTCTCTCAAATCTACAAATATAACTCCGCCATGGTCTCGTCTTCTTAAAACCCATCCCGCTAATTTTACTTCTTTTCCTATATCGTTTTTTGTAAGTGTTCCATTATAAGCGCTTTTAAACCTCATTTTAAAATCCTTTTTTCTTTATATTATTTTTTACTTCAAATTTATTTTTAAATTGGATTAAATTATATTATGAATAGACATAAAAATCAATTTCAAACAATGGGTTGCAACCCGTTGTTAATCAAATTTTTTTAAAATCCCAATTCTTCGTTAATAAATATTATATGAATTCTATCTTTTATATGGCATTTATTTATTATAACCGTATAAGCGCACATTCTTTTATCGATTTCGCAATTATCTTTGCAAATCATATCTCCAACCGCGCATGGATTATCCACTTTAAATCTTATTGAATTTTGAGCCGCCGCAATATCTTTCGCTCTTTTCAAAGCTTCTTTTTCGGTATTTGCCAATTTATTTTTTCCAACAATTAAAAATACTTTTTTAGGTCCGTAAATAACCGCAGCCGTTCTATTTCCCGAACCGTCTATTTCAATAACATCTCCGTTTTTGCTTATAGCGTTTGCCGAACATAAATAAACATCTGAACTAAAAGCCTTTATTTCCGCGTCCGTTTTTAATTCTTTTTTATTTCTATCGACAAAATTTTTATAGCCTTTCAAATCTTCCAATATTCCCATTTGATTAACAGAAGAACTTCCGCCGAATGTAATAATATCTTCTTTTTTTATTTTCGATAAGACAAATTTTTTAGCTTCTTCTTTATTTGAAAAACTATTGAAAGCGAAACCTTTTCTTTTAAAATTCTTTCTTAAAATATCGCTTAAATTTTTAAAATATTCTTCTTGAACTGTCATAATATAATCCTTCATTTAATAATTAATTATAATTTATGATATTATAAATAATTAAAAATTCAATATAAAAAAGCGTTGTCATTTAAAAAGACTTGTAAAGGGGCAAATAGCAAAAGTCATATTGTTATTAAAATTTTTTGTCATTACGATAAAGCATATTTAAAAAATTTAATTTTAAAAATTTGATTTCTTTAATAAATTTTTTAATAGCGGATTGATTGTCTTCTAACCGACTTGTCGCGCTATCGCTAGCAATGACGATTTTTAGAAAGAAACAGAAAATTTTGAATTTCTTTATAATAAAGAATTAACTTCTATCTTTTACCGCAGACAAGCATTATTTTTTATTAAGGTATAATCAAAAACCTTGTGCTTGAAAGGATTATACTTAAACATAAACATATTAAAGCGATTATTATAAAAGGTTTATACAATTCTTTGTATTGAATTAAATTATCGTCTAATATCGGTTTTTTTTCTATTCTGTCTATCGTGTTATAAACATTTTCAAGCGCCGCTCCCGTTTTGGCGTTAAAATATTTTCCGCCCGTTAAGGATGCGATATTTATTAAAGCTTCTTCGTTTAAAGTAAAATCCGCTCTTATTCTTCTTCTGCCGTAATCGGGGTCATTATATGTAACCCAAGCGCTACTTCCAGCCGCATCTCCAATTCCTATTGTATATATTTTTATGTTGAAATTTGACGCTATCTCGGAAGCTAATTTTGGGTCAATTTCGCCCGAATTATTTTCTCCGTCAGTTAAAAGTATAATAATTTTTTCGTTATCGTTTTTAATATTTCTCAACATATCTACTGCGGTTGCAATTCCAAGTCCGATTGAAGTCGAACCTTCTTCGTCTATTTCTATTTTTTTAATTTCATTTTCTAAAGCGTTATAATCAAAAGTCGCGGGAAGTAAAACCGAAGCCCTTAAAGCAAAAGCGACTAAACTTATTTTATCGAAATTTCTTTTTTTTATAAAATCAATCATAGTTCTTTTTGAAGCTTCTAATCTTGTAGGACTCATATCTTCCGCCATCATTGAAGGCGAAACATCGACAACTAAAGAAATATATATTCCTTCTCCATTTATATCTGACAAATGCTCAACTTTAACGGGTCTTGCCAAAGCTATGATACTTAAAAAAAGAGCGATTATTATTAAAGCGAAAGGGATATCTTTAACATAGTATTTAGATTTTAAAACTTTAGACATACTAACTCTCGGATGTTTTATAGAATACGAATGATTTTTTCTAGTTTTTATATATAAGAAAATTATAACGGGAATTGCAAATAATATAAATAAAAATTTTGGATTGACAAATATCATTTAAGAATCCGCTTTATATAAAAATCCTATAACTATTAATATAATTCCAACTAACATTGTGAAAGGAGCTAAAAATCCCATAAAACCTTCGGGACTTTTTCCAACCATAAATATAAAAAGAAAACTTAAAGCGAATATAATAAGTCCTATCGCTAAAATAATGCCGTTCTTTTTTGAAATTTTATCGCTATTATTTACCATATTTTTTTAATGATTTTTATATTTTATTTTTTGCTCGGAGCCGGAATCGAACCGGCACGGTCGCAAGGACCAGCAGATTTTAAATCTGCTATGTCTACCAATTCCATCATCCGAGCCAATCAATTAAAAAATTATACAATGTTATTATAAAAAAAGCAAATTTATTTTATCATAATTCATATAATAATTAATAAATTTTAAAATAATAATTTCATATTCAAATTTTATGGATTAATAAAGTTATCATAATTTTTATTAAATTATATCTTTCAAAAAAGAAAGGAAATATTTTTATATCTTTGCCGATAATGAACAAATCTTTTATTCAGTATAACGCTCATAGAGTATATACATTTGATATGATAAAAAGCTATTTTAAAGGATGCACTTTACATCAATTTTCAAGATTGAATTTACAAAATAAGCCAATTAGTAATGCATCCGATATAGAAGAAAATCATTTTTCAGAAGGGCTTTTTTGGTTCATAAAAAATTAAAAATACTTTTAAACCGTTTTTAAATAATAAATTCAAAAAATATCTTAAATTTGGAAGATATGTAAAATTCACTGATAGAGGCGATACTACTTGGTGTCATTTCTTGTTTATACCAGCAAGTAGAAATTAAGTTAATAAATTTGTAAAATTTTGTATATTCTAAAAAGGAATTCTTTCAAATTGAGTGAGCGCCTTTGTTTTATTAGGCTTTTAGAAAAGCGAGAAAAAATTTCTGTTCTTTGTTCTAACAAGAAAAAAGAACCATTAATCTTGCTTTATTTATAGAAAAAAACAAAGATTTTGACAAATAAAAATATTCTATTATAATTTACTCATTATGCATATTATTTCAGGTTATAAAAAAAATAAAAAAATAATTACTCCGAAAAGAGATTTTAGACCTACTCAAAGCAAAGTTAGAGAGGCTTTATTTAATATAATCGAAGTTAAAGATAAAATATTTTTAGATTTATGTTCGGGTAGCGGCGCTATAGGTTTTGAGGCTTTAAGCAGAGAGGCAAAATATTGCATTTTTATCGAGATAGACAGAGAAGCTATTAAAAATATATTTACTAACGCGAAAAATATTTTTGAAGATGAAAGTAAAAAATATAAAATAAAAAGAATCTCCGCCGAAGATTTTGCAAAAAGAACAAATGAAAAATTTGATATAATTTATTTTGACCCGCCTTATAATTCAAAAATTTACAATTCTGTAATATCGTTAATAATAGAAAGAAATTTATTAAACGAAAACGGATATTTAATAGTAGAATTGGGATACGAATATTATAAAAAATTTGTGGAAAATTTTAATAATATAAAATGCGATATAAAAATCTATGGCGAGACAGTTTTAATAATTTTTGAGAAAAGAAATTTATAATTGATATTATATTAAAATAATGATATACTAAAATTATGCGGGAGAGACTAATTTGTTTATGTTTTATTTTATTTGTATTCTTATTTGGAATTGCAATTAAAATATTTCGGATTAATACAAATGCGGAAGAAAAGTATATTAATATTACCGTTAAAGGAGCGGTTATGAATTCTGGAACATACTTTTGCAAATACGGAATATCGTTCGCTGAAGTTTTAGAAACTGCGGGCGGAATTAAAGACGGCGGATATTTGCCCGAAGGCTTTGATTATAATATGCCAATAACCGAAGATATTATAATTAATATACCGAATAGATATTCAATCATAAGAAAGAATTTTGAAGAGAAGTAAATTATGAAAAAAGATTTTGAGAGCGTTTTTGATAAAAATATTTCAATAGACGAATATAAACTTGATAATCTGCTAAATAAAAATATTGAAATTAACGAAAAGGAATTTCCTGCAATTTTGATTGATAAGAACGATGATATAAATAAATATATAAATATAAATAATATTAATTCAAACGAAATAGTTGATAAACAAAATGAAAATATTGATATTAATGAAATTATTGAAAATAATGCGATTAACGAAACGGAAAATATAGCGGATAATGAAAATAATTTAAACGATGCATATACTGAAGAAGAAAATAATTTATATGGAGATTTGGAAGAAACTGTAGCCTTAAAAGATAGCGATTTAATTGGTATTGAAGACATAGATGATTTTAATTTGGAAGATGCCATTTTTGAAAATAAAAAAAATAACGAGAGTGAAGAAATTTATAAAATTAATTCCGAAAATTCTAATATAGAGAATAATGAAGAATTAGATAATATAGAAAAAGAATTTGAAAAATCGGATTACGATAAAGTTAAAGAAATTGATTTACTAGAAGAGGATAATTTAAAAAAAGAAAATGAAATTTTAGAGTATAACGATAAGGAGGTTATTGTGCCTTCAATAGACAGTATAGATTATATAGACGAGAGCAATTACATTAACGAAAGCGATAGCGAGGATGAGATAATAGAGTTATCAGGAAACGAATTAGATTTGATAACTAAAGATAATGATATAAGCGAGGATATAAATTATTCCGTTTCGATTTCTGAAATGGATAATGAAAAAAAAAACAATGAAAATGAAGAAAATATTATAAAAGTATCGGATGAAAATATGAGAAAAGATAATTTTTTCTTAGAAGAACAACCAATAGAAAATAGTTCTGAAAATATAAACGATATAAATAATAATATAAATGCAGAAGAGGAAGAGCAGAAAAGAACGGATTATTATATAAATAAATATAAGAAGTTGCATGAAGATTATATAAAGTCTATTGAAGAAGAAAATAATAAAATTAAAGAAGAGAATAAACAAGAAGAATTAAATGATAAATTAATTTCTAAAGAAAAAGAAGAGGAAACAAAAAACGATAACGAAATTATTGAAAATATAACGGAAGATATAAAAGAAGAAGATAAAACTAATTATTATATAAATAAATATAAGAAGTTACATGAAGATTATATAAAGTCTATCGAAGAAGAAAATAATAAAATTAAAGAAGAGAATAAACAAGAAGAAATAGTTGAGAATAAAATTGAAAATATAGAAACTTCAAAAGAAAATGTCGCCCCTGTAATTGAAGAAGCAATTCAAGAAAATATTGAAAATAAATCTGCATTAAATGATTTAGATATATCGGATAAATTAAGCGCCGAAGAAGAGGAAATGTATAAAAATTATTTAGGCGAAGATTTAAATTTAGTTGAAAATGAAAACGATACAAAAGAAGAGGAAATAAAAAAAAACGATAACGAAATTATTGAAAATATAACGGAGGATATAAAAGAAGAAGAGAAAACTAATTATTATATAAATAAATATAAGAAATTACATGAAGATTATATAAAATCTATCGAAGAAGAAAATAATAAAATTAAAGAAGAGAATAAACAAGAAGAAATAATTGAGAATAAAATTGAAAATATAGAAATTGCAAAAGAAAATATTGCTCCTATAATTGAAGAAGAAATAAACTATAAATTAAGCGCCGAAGAAGAGGAAATGTATAAAAGTTATTTAGGCGAAGATTTAAATTTGATTGAAGATACGGGCGATTTAATAATTGAAGAAGAAATTTTAGAAGAAAATATTGAAAATGAATTTCCATTAAATAATTTAGAAATAACCGATAAATTAAGCGTTGAAGAAGAGGAAATGTATAAAGCTTATTTGGGCGAAGATTTAGAATTGATTGACGATATTGAAGATAGTGAAAATATAGCTAAAAGTTTAATGGACGAATACAAAAAAGAAATGCTTTCAAATAAAGTGGAAATAAGCGGAGAATTAAGCGAAGAAGAAGAAAATATTGTAGACGATATATTAAAAAAAAATAAAAATCAATATTATGAAGATACGATAGATTATGACAGCATTATATTAAAAGAATTAAACTTAAACGATATTGAAGAAATTGACGAGAATGATTTTAATATATTAGAAAATTTTATTTTAGGAAAAGAACAAGAGAAAGGAATTGAACTTATCTCTATAAATAACGAAAACATATTAAAAAAAAACGACTTTAATGTAAATAACGATTCAAAATCTGTAGATTCTTTCGATTCTATAGACGATGATGAACTTTTAAAAGTCAAGGAGAATACAATGTCTGAAGAAAAAGAATTATACGAATCTGAAAAAAAAAACATTGATTTAAATGTTAAAGTTGAAGAGGAGTTTAGCTTGAATAAAGACGATAACGAATCCGTTTTAATTAGCGAGCAAGTTAATAAATCGGTTAGCAAAGACGATTTTGACGGCGAGATAACTCAAATGGATTTGGATTTAGCCGAAAAATTATTTGAAAACGAAGACCAACTTAATAATGAAGAATATTCTTTAAAACATGATTTGCTTTTATCCGAAAGCGATATTGGTAAATTTAGAAAATTATTTTCGTATTTTAAAAATATAGTCGATAAATTGCCTCAAGATAATTTAAATGAATTTTCTAAAACGGAATTTTACGATATTTATTCTGCTCTTTTTAGAAAATTCGGCGAATAATAAATTAATTTCTGTCCTTTAACAGAACTATATCCTCTCCTTCCAATTCTTTTATTCTAACGGAGATATATTGGTCTTCAGGCACATTTAAAGCCAAGCCCGTATAATTTGAAGATATCGGCAATTCTCTTCCAAATCTATCAACCAAAACGAGCAAAGAAACTCTTTTAGGTCTTCCATAATCAAATAACGCGTTCAAAGCCGCTCTTATAGTTCTTCCCGTATATAGAACATCGTCAACTAATAAAATACTTTTTCCCGTTATATCAAATGGAATGTCGGTTTCTTTTATTTCGGGAAATTCCGAAAGCGTAGATAAATCGTCTCTATATAAATTAATATCTATAGCTCCAATCGGCAAATCTATATTAACTTTTTCTTCTATAAGTTTTTTTAATCTTATTCCCAAATAATCGCCTCTTCTTCTTATTCCTATAATTGCCAATTTGTCAATATTTTCTTTTTCTATAACTTCCGCAGCCAATCTTGGAAGAACTTTATCATACTCTTCCGATTTCAGTAAAACTCTCATTATTTATTTCTCCTTAAAAATTTATATAACATTTTTGATTATAATTTTTAAAGATAAAAAAATCAATATGATATTAAAAATTAACAATCTAAATTCCGAAAATATAATATATTATATAAATAAAGATTGTTTTTGAAAATGGATATAATAGAATTTAAAATACCGACTAAAATAATATTCGGCGCTAATTCGCTTGACTCTTTGTCTGAAGTTATAAAGAAATACGGAGGCAGAGTTATAATAGCTACAGACGGAAATTCTTTTAATCAAATAGGTTTGATAGACCAAATAGTAAATAAATTAAACGATAATTTTATTAACTCTATGGTTTATTCTGAAATAACTTCTACTAATTCAAGCGATGCAGCCGATATAATTGCAAATTTAGTTAGATACAGCAAAGCGGATTGCATAGTCGCGGTTGGCGGTTTTAAGGTGCAAAATGCCGCTAAAGGAGCTTCCGTAGTCGTAACAAATAGCGGAGAATCTTCCGATTATGTGAACGGACAACCCGTATATCATAAACCTTTGCCTATAATATCAATTCCTACAATATTAGGTTCTTTATCCGAAATGACTTTAGGAATGTATTTATATGACAAATATGACGAAGTTTATAAAGAATGCGCAGATTCAAATATTTATGTTAAAGATTGCATTATAGACCCGACTCTTTATGAAACCGTTCCCGTAAAATATTCTATAAGCAGCGCATTATCGGTTTTTGCATTATCTTTCGATGTTTATATGAGCAATAGTTTAAATATTATAAACGAGCCTTTAATAAAATACGCAATGAAAACAAGCATATCGGGAATAAATAAATTAATAACGGACAGTGCAAATGTCGACAATATAGGTTATATGGCTATATCGAATATTACATGCGCAGCCGCTTCTTGTAATGGAAATTTCGGAGCTATGAGGGCTTTATCGATAGCGATTAATAGCGTTTATTCTGTAAATAAATCTATAGTTTGCTCTATACTTCTTCCTTATGTTATGGAATATTATATGGCATCCGCTCCTAAAAAATATAATGTATTGGCGGATTTTATAGAAAATATCGATAAAGAAATGACGCCTATAGAAATAGGAATTCAAGCTGGACAATATATAAAGAGAATACAACAAGATATTAATCTACCAATGAAGTTAAACGAACTTAATATAGACAGAAATAAATTCGATAAAGTGGCGGAACTTGCTTTAACTTATAGCGGTATGGATAAATTGCCAAGAGCTATGAGTAAAGAATCTATAATAAATATATTAGAACAAGCTTATTAATTAACTTTCGCTTTTAGGCGCGTATTTGTATGGATTTTTATGCAAATAATCTATAAGTTTTTTATTCGGTTTATAGCTTTCTATAATCGGTAAAGTTCTATATTCTAAAAGTTTAGTTTTATACATATCGGCATATTTATTATAAGCGAGACATAAAAGATGCTCCAAATTAATTGTGTCTAAAAGGTTATAATGAATTAAAGAATCTATAGCCGTTTTATCTTTTGTATCTTTATAATAATTCCAAAGCAAAACCGCCGTGTAGCCGTTTACTCCTTCCATATCGTCTCCTCTAGAAAGCCCGACATCATGCTCTATCTTTTTTAATCCTCCGCTATAACCAAGCTCTTTAAGTAAAAAACGCAAATCTATTTGAGCGCAGTTTATATTTGTTTCAAAATATCTTTCCAAAAAAGGAATATCAAAACAAGAACCGTTAAAAGTAACAATTATAGAATAATCTTTAATATAATCTAAAAATTCCTTTTCGTTTATTCCATGAACAAAAACTTTCATTTCTTTTCCGTCATAACAACCGATAACAGTAATATGAGCGTTTGAAGGTTTTATTCCCGTAGTTTCTATATCTAAAAAAACGGTTTCATTTGAAAGCAAAGGATATAATCTATAAATGATTGAAGGAGGAAATTTTTTTATAAAATAATTATAATTTTTAGAATTAAAATTATATATCGATTCGGGCAATTCTTCTTTTAAAGATTCTTTTATGCTTTTAGGCATAGCGTAATAATCTATTTTTTCAATAGCGTCCTGCCAATCAAAAACGCCTTCTTCCCATAATAATTTTTCTTTTTTCGGATTTATTCCTTTTATATGTTGAAATGTTCTCTTTATCAAATCCATTACTTATATTTTATTTCCTTTTCCATTTAACCCCTTGAGGAGTATCCATTATTTCTATACCCATAGACAAAAGATTATTTCTTATTTCATCAGCTTTTTTATAATTTTTTTCTTTTTTAGCGGCGCTTCTCTCTTCAATAAGTTTATTAATTTCTTCTTCGTACATATTTGAAACTTCGCTTTCGCCTTTCATATTAAAGCAGTTTATTATATTATTAACTCTTTCTATAAATTTAATTATTCTATTCCTAGATTCGTTATTTATAAAATAAAAAGAAGTGTTTATATTTTTAACTAAAGTAAAAAATATTCCTAAAGCCTCTGAAATATTCAAATCGTTATATATCGCTTCTGAAAATTTTTCATTACTTTCTTCAATTTCTTTTAATATATTTTTATTTATTTCATTATCGTTTGAATTATCAATATCTTTCAATCTAAAAATTAAATCATTAACTCTGTTGATTGCATTTTGAGATTGATTTATTCCTTCGATTGTAAAATTTAATTGTTTTCTATAATGCGCGCTCATAAGCGAATATCTTATCGCTTCGGGAGATAAACCTTTATCAAGCAAATCTCTTAAAGTGTAGAAATTTCCTTTCGATTTTGACATTTTCTCTCCATCAACTACCAAATGTTCGCAATGAAGCCAATAATTAACAAATTTTTCTTTAAAAGCCGCTTCATTTTGAGCAATCTCGTTTTCATGGTGCGGAAATTTATTGTCGATTCCTCCAGTGTGAATATCGAAATGCTTTCCCAAATATTTACTGCTCATAGCCGAACATTCTATATGCCAACCAGGTCTTCCTTTTCCAAACGGAGAATCCCAATAAACATCGCCGTCTTCTTTAGTATAAGCTTTCCATAAAACAAAATCGCTAGCGTTTTCTTTATCGTATTCGTCAGTAGAAACTCTTCCCGAAGCTCCTTCAAGCAATTCTTGTTTATCTAAATTTGCAAGCTCTCCGTATTTATTAAATGTGCTAATCTTAAAATAAGTAGAACCGTCCGCCTCGTAAGTATGTCCGTTTTCTTTCAATAATTCTATAATCTCTATCATTTCTTTTATATGTTCGGTAGCGGAAGGATAAAAATTTGCAGGTTTTATTTTCAAAGTTTTAATATCTTCAAAAAAAGCGTCTTTATATTTTTTTGTATATTCGTTTAACGAAATATTATTTTCTTTTGAGTTTTTAATAGTTTTATCGTCAACATCGGTTAAATTCATAGCCAATTTTACTTCGTAGCCAAAATCTTCCAATACTCTTCTAACCAAATCGCTAAAAATATAAGCTCTAAAATTTCCTATATGAGCGTAATTATAAACCGTGGGACCGCAAGAATACATGCCAACTTTTTTATCGTTTATAGGTTTAAATAATTCTTTTTTTCTCGTTAATGAATTATAAAATATTATTTCATGCATATAAATTATTCCGTTTAATAAATAGAAATTTAATATTCTTTATATTTTACTTAAAAGGCTTTATTTGTCAATATAGAAATTAATAATCTTTTGATATTTTTAAATAAATTTATTTTCTATTTCTATTGCTATTTTAAGTAATGTTTTGTAATTATTGATATTAAAATTATTGATTTATTTTAGTTTATTAAATTTTAAAAAGAGGCTTCGATTATTGAAACCTCTTTTTATTTTTCATTTATTAATTAGGAATTATAGCAAAAGCTCTAACGGGGAAACCAGGAAGTTTATCAAATTTAGGAACGCCTATAAAAATAACTCCGCCTTTTGCAGGCAGAAGATTAAGATTATTTAAAACTTCAACTTGATATTTATTTGTATCTAAAACAAATTTTTCGCTTAAAAGAAAATTATTTTTTATAATGTCTATACTCGCATCGGTATCCAAAGTTTCATGTCCTATAGCTAAAGCTCCTCTTTTATTTAGAATTAAATCTAAAGCTTCTATACTCCAACCTGGCGTATGAGCTACTCCGTTTGAATCTTTATTATAGAAATCGGATTTTCCCCATCTCTTACTCCAACCGCTTGCAAACGCTACAAAAGAATCTTTTTCTATTTTTCCGTTTTCTTTCTCCCAATTTAAAATATCTTCGGCGGTTAAAATAAAATCTGGATTATTTTCAACCTCTTTTTCTTTATTTATAACAAAAAGCGGTAAAACCAATTCCTTTAATCCTAACTGTTCCAAAGTTCTTTTATTTTCGCTAAAATGAATCGGAGCGTCAATATGCGTTCCGTATTGAGTAACAAAAGAAACTCTGCCTACAAAAAAACCGTCCTTTTCAATCGTATAAAGAGTTTCAATATTTAAATTTGGAAAAGCGCCGAATTTAGGAATAGATGAATTAACATTATGAGTTAAATCTATCCATTTATTTTCTTTTAAAGTTTCTAAAGCTTTTATAATATCGCTCATAATTTTTTCTCCTTTTTTTATTTAGTTTAATTAAAATTTAATTATAAATCGTCATTGCAAGATAAAGTCGAAAAAATCAATTTATAGCTGATTATAATGCATTCTTATTAAATCTCGCAATGACTAATTCTTAAATATTTTTTTTGTTTACTTTTCAATAGCTTTTTTCAAATCCGCTATCAAGTCTGAAACGGTTTCCAAACCTATGCTCAAACGAACTGTATTCGGCGTTATTCCCGCAGATTTCAACTCCGACTCGCTTAATTGAGAATGCGTAGTTGAAGCTGGATGAATAACTAAAGATTTTGAATCGCCAATATTCGCCGTTATTGAATATAGAGTCAAACTGTTGCATATCTTTTTAGCCTCTTCATAACTTTGAGCCTCGAAACTTAAAAGTCCGCTCGCTCTTGAATCCTTAAAATATTTTTTCAAAAGATTATGATAAGGACTCGAAGTTAAACCTGGATAGTTAACCTCTTTAACTTTTTTATGAGATTCCAAAAATTTTGCTATTTCCAAAGCACTGTCGCTATGTTTTTGAATTCTCAATTCCAAAGTTTCCAAACCTTGAAAATGAATCCAAGCGTTTTGCGGGCTTAAAGAAGCTCCGATATTTCTAAGCCATTCTATTAATATTCTTATACTAAAAATAGGAAGAGGAAGATTTGCATAAATCAAACCATGATAACTTTCATCTGGAGTGTTAAAAGCTGGATAACGAGAATTATCCTTAATAAGTTCGTTTAATCCTTCTCTTTCTATAACCGCTCCTCCGAGTCCGCTTCCATGTCCGTTTATATATTTAGTTAAGCTATGAACGGAAACATCTACTCCGAAATCGAAAGGACGAAATAATATAGGCGTTGCAACAGTGTTATCGCAAATTGTAACTATTTTATGTTTTTTCGCTATATCAGTTATGGTTTCAACATCCGCTATCGCTATTTGAGGATTTGAAAGACTTTCAAAGAATATAGCTTTAGTTTTATCGTCTATAATTTTTTCAAGACTGCTTAAATTGTCTATATCAAAAACTCTTCCTTCTATTCCGAATCTTTTCAAAACATGAACGAGCAAAGTTTGAGAGCCTCCGTAAATTTTATTTGAATAGGCTATATTATCTCCGTTTTGCGCAAGATTAACTAAAGAATAGAATACAGCCGAACTTCCGCTTGCAGTAGCGACTCCGAAAGCCCCGCCTTCTACAGCCGCAATTCTTTTTGCAAGCATATCTACGGTTGGATTGGTAAGACGGGAATATATATTTCCCAATTCCTCTAAACTGAACCTAGCCGCAGCTTGTTCGGCGTTTTCAAAACTATAAGCCGTGCTTTGATAGATTGGAACGCTTAAAGTTCTCTGTCTATCGTATTCGTATCCCGCATGAAGCGATAAAGTATTTGTCGTAAAATTATTGTTTGGTAAATTTGCCATTGTTTTTCTCCTTAAAATTTTAAAATTATAAATTAATGAACCAAAGAGATTTAAATTAAAATCTCAACTTAAAGCCTTTAAATATATAAAAATTGTTAAAATAGAATATTAGCGCGCAACAACGCGCATCATCATAGAAAAAGCGAAAGAAAAATAAAATTTGCAGGATGCAATATTTGATAAATTAAACAAATTTTTAATCATAAATATTCCTCCTTCTTTTATATTTTTCTTTGATTGATTAATTAATTGGATAAATTATACATTATTTAAAAAAAATGTCAACGATTTATTTTAAAAAAATTTAATTAATATCTATAAAATTTACTTGAAATAAATTTATTAAAATGATATAATAAAAATCCAAATTAAAATTAGAAAATCAGGAGTGTATATGCCTTCAGGAAGAAAAAGACTTCGTCAAAAGATGGCTACGCATAAACGAAAAAAGCGTTTACGCAAAAATAGGCATAAAAAGAAATAATATATTTCTTAAAATAATTTTCATCTCTTATTTAGAGTTTTTATATTTTGGTTTTATGGAAACAAATAATATGCAAACGGTAATAGAAGTATGCGTGGGGCTTCATTGTTGTATGAAAGGTTCTTATGCAATTTTAGAATCTATAAGAAAACATTATGATTTGAAAATTGGAATCCCATCGTTTGACGGTATGCTCTTAAAAGAGGTAGAATGTATGCATAATTGCAAAAATGCAGTTTCGGTAATAATTAACGGAATGGAATTTAATAACTGTTCTTTTGATAATATCGTTAAATATATAGAAGCGATACATATAAGAAAAAGATGAAAAGATATGTTCTTTATAACGAAAATATTATAGATAATATTCAAACATTTAAAGATTATTTCGGAGACTTTCTTTATTCTAAAATTAAAATTGAAAATTATAATAATATAATTTCAGATTTAAAAGAATATCCGATATTTACAAGAGACGCTTATCAAAAATCGCTTTATGATATTATTATTTCTAAAAAAGAAAACGAAGAAACTTTAATAATAAACGGTTATTCAATCGATTATCTAGTATTCAAAGATAAATTTTTACTTAAAAATAATCCTTATCTTATTTTAGATTCTGCAATATTTTTATCAAAAATTTTAAATATAAAAAATATCGATATAATATTGAGAAGTTATTATAACGAAGAAAAAAATATTTTAATAAAAGCTTTAGCCGAAATTGAAGATATTTATTATATTAACAATGAAATTAACATAAACATATACGATGAAAATTCTTATTATGATAATTATAAAGAAAAAATAACTATTCCATTTTTAGAAAATAAAAATTATATTTTTGATTTGGAAACTATAACTCAATTTGGATATTTTACGCATATTGGAAAAGATAATTTTAAAAAATATGGCGAAGGAAATTTTAAAGGCTCTATTTTGCTTTCGCTTTCTGGAGATATTAACATTCCTAATTTATACGAATTTGAATTATCGAATTCATTTAACGATATTATAAGAATTGCAGGAAATGCGCCTAAAGATTATGATATAAAATGCGTATTTACAAACGGTTTTTTGAATCCGCCAATGGATATTGAAAGTTTATTAAATATCTCTTTGGATTATAACGACTTTAATAATTTAAATATAAAAATCGGAAACGGAGGAATATGTTTTATAAGCGAGAATAGATGCATTATAAGAGTTTCGCTTAAAATAATTCAATTTGCTAAAAATATATCATGCAAAAAATGTATGCCTTGCGGTTTCGGTTTTAATTTATGCGAATATTATTTAAATAAAATAATTTTAGGCAAGTCCGATAATTCCGATTTAATAGATTTAAAAAATACTTTAAATATGATAATAAAAGGTTCTTCATGTTTATATATAAGAAATCTTACAAATTGCATATTGCAAACTATAGAAAAATTTAATTATGAGTTTTTATACGCTATAGAAAAAAAAATTACTTTATATAGCTTTATAAATAAAACGGATATTATATGATTATAAAAATTACTGTTGACGGAAAAGATATATATTCGCAAAAAGGTTGGACGATACTTAAAGCATTATCGTATTTGAAAATAGATATTCCTAATTTATGCGACTTTCGATTTGACAATATAAATAACGCGGAAAATAAAAATTTATCTTTCATAACGGAAGAAAATAAATTAAATTGCAAATTATGTATTGTAAAGATAAAAAGAAAAAATGAAGATTCTTATAGTTTCAAATATGCATGCAATGAAATAGTTGAAAACGGAATGGATATTATAAGCGAAGATGAAGAGATTATTTCTTATAGAAAATCGCTTTTAAATTCAATATCATATAGCCATAAACCTATATGTTCAAATTGCGAAGTAGATTATAAATGCAAGTTAAAAAAATATTTTGATTTATATAATATAAACGAAAAAAATAATTTAGAAAATAACGAAGAAAAAATTATTGATAATAAATTTATTGAAGAAATAAAAAATATAGTTAAAACTTTTAATTTGCCCGATTATATAAAAGCCGATTATGACAGATGCATTTATTGCGGACTATGCGATAATTATAAAACAATAAACGGATATAATTCTATAATAACCGATTTATGTCCAACAAATGTGTTTTATGCGGAAAGAAAAAATAAAATAAATTCTAATAATAATTCTATAGAAAGCGTTCAAAGTTTTTGTATTGGATGCAATTCTTTATGCGATATAGAATATTTGCATAATAAAGAAAATATAAACGATATAAAATCAATTTCGGGAAAAAAATTTGGTTTATGCGATTATGGAAGAAAAATGGATTATTATTCAAACGATAAATTAAAATATCCATTAATAAACGGAGTTGAAAACGATTTTGAAAAAGCTAAAGAATTATATAGAGAATTTATAAGCGATATTAACGACAATTCTTATTTGGCTATAGCGTCCTCTTTGTATCCGCTTGAAGATATAAAAGCTTTTAACGAACTAGCAAGTTATTTGGGAATAACAAAATTATATTATAAAAAAAATCGTATAGCCACAGATTCAAATGTTATAAAAGATAATTATACAAATATAAATAAATATTCAATAGAAGAATTAAAAAGAGAATTAAAATATATTAACGGAGAAAATATAGATTTTAATTATTATAAAAAGTTTATTATTTTAGGAGATTCTTTAGACGACAATAACGAAGAGATAATATCTTTCATTCAAAAAAATAAAAGAAATTATATATTATTTACTCCAACCTTATCGGCTTTGGCTTATAATTCTTATATAGCTTTTCCGATAGCGGGGCTTGGAGAATTTAGCGGAAATTATATCGATAAATACGGAAAATTAAAAGAAATTAACTCTTTTTTGAATAAAGATAAGAACAGACTTAACTTAAGAGATTTAATAAAGTATTTGTATTTATAATAATTTCGTATATAATAATATATAGATTAATTATATTTTAGTAAGGAGTCGTTTATGCGAAAAACGAGAGACGAGATACTTTCTAATATCGGTAATAATCGTTATGATATAATTATTATAGGCGGCGGAGTAATCGGAGCTACCATAGCTTTTAAGACTTCAAGAGTAGGACTTTCTACTCTTTTATTAGAAAAGCATGATTTTTCTTTCGGCGCTTCTTCTCGCACGGGAAAAATACTTAACGGAGGCTATAACGATTTAACTACAAAAAATATAATTTCTACTATTTATAAAGTTAGAGAAAGAAATAATTTAATATATAAAAGTTCCGCAAGCCAAACGGGAATATTATATCCAATATACGAATATGGAAAATCTGGAATATTCGGACAAGAATTAAAAAGCAATTTTTACGATTTACTTTCAATATTTTCTCAAATAAAAAGACATACATCTCATAGCAGAAATTCCGCTTTAGAATGTTTGCCCGATTTAATCAATAACGATGTAATAGCTGGAATAGAATATAACGAAGGAATGCTTGACGATTCAAGATATGTTATGGAACTTCTTTTAAAAGCGGAAGAAAACGGAGCGGATATTTTAAATTATGCTGAAGTAAAAATTTTTGAATATAATAATAAAGAAATACAAAAAGTTATTTTATCCGATAAAATCACGGGAAGAATATACGAAACGAGCGCTAAAGATATAGTAATTTCTGCTGGCGCTTGGGGACATGAATTAAGCTCAACTCTTCCAAATGGCAGTTTTGATAATAAGGTTCAATATATAAAAGCGTCTCATTTAATAGTCAATAGCGATATTATTCATATTAATAAATCTGTAGTTTTGCCAAAAATAAAAGATAGACCGAATGTATTTTTAATGAAATGGAAAGACACTTTAATTATAGGACCGACAATAAAAAAATATAATGGAAATTTAGATTGCATATACGCTACAAGCGATGAGATAGAATATTTACTTGATATATATAATACTTATTTTAGTTCTATAGTAAATAAAAATCATATTATAACGACTCAATCTGGTATGATGCCCGTTGATTCTACAGATATTAAAATTCATTCTCATCCTAATTATAGATTATTTTTGGTTGAAGGCGGAAACTTTACCTTATCTTCATTAATAGCCGTAAAAACTTTATTAAAAATATACGGAAAGCCGCATAAATGGTTTAGCGTTGGCAAATTTATGAATAATAAAATCGATAAAAAAATAGAATGGGTATTAAAAAAAGAGACTATCGATTTTCTTATAAATTATTTTAATTCTGTTGATTTGGCGATTCGATTAAACGAGTTCTGCAAAAACGATTCTTCTCTGCTTGTAAATGTAGGACTTGACGAAAGAATCCCAAGAGGTTTAATAAAATATTTTGTAGAAGTTGAACATGCTTTGCATTTAGACGATATTATGATTAGAAGATTAAGATTTATATTAACCGAAAACGACTGCGGAACTTTGCTGGCTGAACATATAGCGGAAGAAATGGCTAATATATTGGGCTGGAATCAAAAAAGAATAGAATGGGAAATTAAAAGATACAGAACGGAAATAAAGAGAGCGAGAGTTTCTTTATATTGAGTTTTATTGGTTTGAAAGTAAAAATTTATGTTATTTTTTGCATATTAGTCATTGCAAGCTTTCGTTACTAAAGGGATGCAGAGTGGAAGGCGTGGCAGTTCAGATTTAATAAAGTTAATTTCAAAATTTAGTTCTATTAATAAATAAATTTTATTAAAAGTGTATTGATTCAGTAGAGTTTCGTGATAACGGAAAGAATAATTGCTAGACATATGCGCGTGTAATAGGACTTTCTTTAATGAAGAAAAGAATTAATTTTTAACGCAATCTACACAACATAAAATAAGTCCATAAATTTTTTATGTTTTTATAAACTAACAATTAACTATATCAAAAATTTTTCCTCTTTCAAAATTTTTCACTTTTTCTTTTTCAGTCACGGTTATAAATACCTGTCCTAAAGTTTTTATATATTCCAATATGCTATCTCTTTTTATATTGTCAAGTTCAAGCATAGCATCGTCTATTAAAAGAATAGGTTTTTTATTTCTATATTCTAAAAATATTTTTTCGCTTGCAAGTTTCATTATAAGCGCAAACATTCTTTTTTCGCCTTGAGAAGAAAATTTTCTTGAAAGCGAATCTTTATAATAAAATTGATATTCCGCTCTATGCACTCCAAAATATGTCGTTTTAAGTTTTATTTGCTCTTGTAAAGTGTCTTCAAGTTTTTTTATATAATCGTTTTCGTTTTCAATATTTTCTATAGTCGATAAATATTTAATTGAATAAGGATTTTCATTTTTAAATATCGTTTCGTAAGTTTCGTTCATTTTATCTTCCAATATTTTTGAATATTTAATATTTTCTTTCGATATATATAAAGAAAGTTTCGCTATATCTTCATTGTAAATATGAGCTTCGTTGGGTTTATTTATCAAGCAAATATTTCGCATTTTTAAAAGTTTATTATATTTTATCAAAGAAGATAAATATTCAATCGATATTGTTGAAATAAGCATATTAAAATAGTCTCTTCTCAATTTAGGCTCGCCCATAACTAAATCGGTATCGTTTGGAAGAAATATAATATAAAGTATTTTTCCAATTAAATCTTTTCTTGAAGAGATTTCTTTTTTGTCCATAAAAACTTTTTTAGATTTTTTTTGATAAACTATTTCTATATTTGTGTCGTAAGATAAATTATCTTCTCTAAATATTCCTCTTATAAAATAATTATCGTTTTTATATTTTACGATTTCTCTATCTAAACGAGTTCTAAAAGATATTCCGTTTCCAAGCATATATATAGCTTCCAAAATATTTGTTTTTCCAAAGCCGTTATTTCCGTATAAAACATTTATTTTATCAGAAAAATCAAATACGCTTTCATCATAGTTTCTAAAAGAACGCAGAGTTAACTCTTTGAGTATCATTTATCTTGCCCTTAATTTTATTATATAAATTATTTATTATATATTAAATTTTTCTTTTTAGATACAAAATTAATACAAAATTTTTATATTTTAAAAGTTAAATTTATTTCTTAAAATAACCGAATTTTTAAATTTTCAACGCTTGATAAAATTGCTTTTTACTGTTATATTATTCAATTATATCTATTAAATATTTTTATTTTAAGGATTATCAATGATAAGAGTCGATAACATTGTTAAATATTACGGCGAACATTTGGCTTTAAAAGGAATTTCATACACGATAAACAAAGGCGAAATTGTCGGATTTTTAGGACCAAACGGAGCGGGAAAAAGCACTATGATGAGAATTATTACGGGTTATTTGCCCGCGACAAGCGGATTCGTTTATTTGGACGATTATGAGATTTACGATAATCCGATAGAATTAAAAAGAAAAATCGGATATATGCCCGAAAATATTTCTTTATATACCGAAATGACGGTTATCGATTATCTGAAATTTGCCGCAAAATTGAAAGGAATAGAAAGAAAGCATATTAAAAACGCTTTAGAAAATACTATTGAAATAACGGGACTTACAAAATATAAAGATAGAATAATAGGACATTTATCTAAAGGTTATAAACAGAGAACGGGAATAGCTCAAGCGATAATACATGACCCAGAAGTTTTAATATTAGACGAGCCTACAAGCGGACTTGACCCAAATCAATTAATTGAAGTTCGTTCTTTAATAAAAAGTTTAGGCGGAACTAGAACCGTTATATTGTCGACTCATATATTAAGCGAAGTCGAAGATACATGCGAAAGAGCTTTAATTATAGACAATGGAGAGCTGATAGCCGAAGACACTATTGAAGGCTTAAAAACAGCGATGGACAGAGAGATATTAGGAGGCAATATAGAATTAAAAGTCGCGGGAAAAGTTGAAGACGCGCTTATTCGCGTGAGAGAAGTTCAAGGAGTTATTCAAGCTGAAACTGATAATTTCGGTTCTATTATAATAGAATGCGAAAGAGGAAACGATATAAGAGCTTCGATAGTTAAGCATTTGGTTCAAGGCGATTTTGAAGTTTTGGAAATTAGAGCAAAAGAAAGAAGTTTAGAAGAAGTCTTTATATATTTTACCGATAAAAAGAAAAGCGAAGATTTTGATAAATCTAAATATATAAAAGACGAAATTATTTCAAAAGATTCAAATAAAAAAGAAGATGAAAATAAAAATTCGGACAATGAAGAAAATAAAGATTTAAACGAAAATTTAGATAAAAATTCAAATGAAGAATTAAACGATAAAAAAGAAGAAAATAATTAAGAGGTAAAAATAATGAAAAATATTTATGTTATATTTGCAAGAGAAATTCAATCTTTTTATGTGTCGCCTTTATATTATATCTTGGGATTTATTTATTTGGCGCTTACGGGTTATTTTTTCACTATAGAAATTTATTATAGCAGATTAGCCGTTATGGAAAACACAATGTATAATATAGGTTTTTTTACGATATTATTTTTATCAATATTATGCATGAAATTAATTGCCGAAGAGAGAGATTCGGGAACTTTTGAATTAATAATGACAGCTCCAATAACTTCTTTGCAATATGTAATCGGAAAATATTTATCGGTTTTGGTAGTTTACGCTTCTTTGCTTATAATGACTTTCGTTTATCCAATTCTTCTTATGATATTTGGAAAGCCCGATATGGGAGTTATATTTAGCGGTTATTTGGGATTATTTCTACTTGGCACTGCAATTTTAGGACTTGGATTAATATCGACAAGCGTTTCAAAAAGTCAGTTGGTTGCGGCGATACTTGGAGTTTCAATGGGAATATTCGCTTATATTATAAATTGGCTTAGCGAAATGTTTACGGGAGCGAGCAAATTATTAAACGCTATTTCAATAACTACATATTTTGCGGATTTTACAAAAGGAATGATTGATATTCAAAATGTTATATTCTTTTTAATTTGGGCAATCGCCTGCATTTCAATATCGACTATGTTTGTAGAATCTTATAAATGGCAATAACGAGGCTATAAAATGCTTGATATAGTCGAATATATTAAAAATAACGATTTAGAAAAAGCAAAACAATGCATAGAAAAAGATAATTCTTTAGTAGATGCGAGAGACGAAGAATCAAGATTTACTTTATTAATGATTTGCGCCAAAAAAGGATATTTTGAAATGACAAAATTATTAGTTGAAAACGGAGCAAATTTAAATAGCAGAAGTAAAACGGGATTAACGGCTTTAATGTTTGCATGCGCCGAAAAACAAATTGAAATTGCAAAATATTTAATAGATTGCGGAGCGGATGTTAATTTAAGAGACAGACCTATGTTTAGCGCTTTGCTTTACGGTTCGCTTACAAAAGAGCATTCTATAATAAATTATTTGATTGAAAACGGAGCGGATGTTAATGCAAAAAATTTTAAACTTGTAACTTCTCTTATGTTTGCCGCTGGAATTGGCGATTTAGAAACGGTTAAAATTTTAATAGAAAATGGAGCGGATATAAATTTAAAAAATAAAGACGGAGAGAGCGCTTTAGATATTGCGATAAATAAAGGACAAAAAGAAACTGCGGAGTTTTTAAAAAAATTATATGAATAAAAAAATATTAAATATTGAAGAATTAAAAGAAGTTTTAAATATTATAAGAAATAAAAAAAATGAAAACCAAAAAATAGTTTTTACAAACGGATGCTTTGATATACTTCATCGCGGGCATGTGGAATATTTAAAAAAAGCAAGAGAACTTGGCAATTTATTAATATTAGGATTAAATAGCGACTTATCGGTTAAAAAATTAAAAGGAGAAAATCGTCCGATAAATAACGAAGAAGACAGAGCGATAGTTTTATCCGCTTTAGAATGCATAGATTATATAACAATATTTAACGAAGATACGCCTTTTGAATTGATAAAAATCGTTAAACCCGATATACTTGTTAAAGGCGGAGATTATAAAATAGAAAATGTGGTTGGAAGAGAGTTTGCAAAAGAAACAATATTAATAGATTTTGTCGATGGCTATTCCACAACAAAAACTATAAAAAATATAAATAAAAATATAAATAATTAAATAAAGGAGTTTTTATGATTATAGTGACAGGCGGAGCGGGATTTATAGGCTCGAATATCGTTAGAGGATTAAATAATTTAGGAATTGACGATATAATTATAATTGACGATTTAAAAAACGGTTCAAAACATAAAAATTTAAATAGAATAAAATTTAAAGATTATATTGATAAAGAATTTTCGATTGATTTTATAAACAAATGTAGAGATAAAATAGATGCAATTTTTCATCAAGGCGCTTGTTCCGACACTATGGAGATGGACGGAAATTATATGATGAAAAATAATTATGAGACGAGTAAAAATATTTTGCATATTTGTTTAGAAAATAAAATTAGATTATTTTACGCGTCAAGCGCTTCGGTTTATGGAAACGGAGAAAAAGGTTTTGCGGAAAAAGAAGAAAACGAATATCCTTTAAATGTTTACGCTTTTTCAAAATATCAATTTGATAGATATGTCAATAAACTTGCAAAAGAGAAAAAAATTAACAGTCAAGTAGTCGGATTAAGATATTTCAATGTTTATGGACCGCAGGAAAATCATAAAGGCAGAATGGCGTCAGTCGCTTTTCATTTATTTAATCAGATAAAATCGGGCGAGAGCATGAAAATTTTTGAAGGAAGCGAAACTTTTTTAAGAGATTTTATTTATATTGACGATGTAGTTTCGGTTAATAATTACTTTTTTGAAAACGAAAAAATAAGAGGAATATTTAATTGCGGAACGGGATGTGCCGAAAGTTTTTTAGAGATTGCAAAAGCGTTAAAAGAAGTTTATCCAAAATCGAATATAGAATATATACCTTTTCCCGAAGCATTAAAAGGAAAATATCAGAAATTTACTCAAGCCGATTTAACGCTTTTAAGAGAAGCGGGATATAATAAAAGTTTTATGAATGTAAACTCTGGAGTTAAAAAATACGCTCAAGTTTTAGAAGAAAGCGAAGGTTATTGGAGGTGATTATTTATGTAAGAAATGTCAGATAGAAGTTGGATTGCGACTCTACTTCTTGCAATATTTTTGCCCGTTCATAGATTTTATGTTGGCAAAATAGGAACGGGAATTTTATTCTGGCTTACCGCTGGAGGTTTCGGAATTTGGTATATAATAGATATAGTTATGATTTTATTGGATGTATTTACCGACAAAAACGGAAGAAAATTAAGAAAATAAAATATTTAATAAATCAAATATAATTAAATAAATTAGTTTCGTTTTCAATATAAACTTTGTCAAAATTATTAGAATCGTAATTAATATTATATTTTTCCTCTAAAAATTTTATCTTTTTGTAAATTTTATTTTTGTATTCTTCTTTTAATTCGCCGTTATTATTGTAAATATAAAGATATTTTTTATAATTTTGCGGGAAATTTTTTCTAACGAAATTTAAATATATTTTTCTGCATTCTCCTTTTAAATTTAAAACTTCGCAAATAATATAATCTAAATTATTTTCTTTAGTTTTTATAAATAAATTTTCTAATCCGTCTTCGGTTATAAAAGGCATAATGGGAATTGTATGAACTCCGACTATCGCTTTAGTTTTTTTAAATTCTTTAAGCGTTTCAAATCTTTTTAACGGACTTATAACATTTGGCTCGATTAAAGAAGATAATTTTTCGCAAGCGGTTGTTATAGTTGAAGCGATTCTAACGGGAACGATATTTGAAAGTTTGTCTATCAATTCAAAATCCCTCAATATTAAATTGCTTTTTGTCGAAATGCACATTGGAGTTTTATATTTTATTAAAAGTTTTAATATATCGGGCATTATCTTATAATCTTCTTCCGCTTTCTGATAACTGTCGGTTACGCTTCCCAAATTTATAGTTTCTCTTTTCCAACTTTTTGAAGATAATTCTTTTTCTAAAACTTCCGCTATATTTTTCTTTACAAAAATCTCGTTGAAAAAATCTCTCGAATTAATATATTTATGCGAATAAACGGCATAACAATAATAACATTTATGCAAACAACCTCTATAAATATTTAAATCGTTGCAAAAACCGAATTTATTTTTTATTTTGTTTATTGCCGATTTACAATTTATTTCTCTATATATTATTTTTGGTTTTATTTCCGTTTCAAACATAGCCTTACTATATTAATATACATTAAGATTTTTAGCAATATTTTTTATATTTTTTTAAAATAAATGATTGACATATTTTTTTAATATTGTATAATCTAATTAATAAAAACCGAAAGAAAATTTTCGGAATATACTAGTTTAACGAGGTAAATTCTCATGACAAAACAAAACAAAACAAAACAAAACAAAACAAAACAAAGCTATCACTATCTCTTAACTAATCTTTTTTCATTCAAATTATTTATTGTAGTATTTTCTTTAATACTATTTTCAGTAAGTTGCGATAATAAGAATAAGACAGGAACAGAAGAAAGAACATTATCTTATTATGCGGGTAATTGGTGGGGAAAACCAGATGGGAAAACTGAAACGAATATACTTACAATAAATACTGACGGTTCTGTTACTTTAAAAGGCGCTAAAGATGACGCGATAATTCCTTCGTCTTCTGTAACAAGAGTTAGCGATATAATTTATACCGCTTCGCATACCATTTCTGGTAAAAGCGCAAAATCGACTTTTATTTTTAGTAGCGATACTCAAGGGAAATTTACAATGGAACTTGAAGGGAAATCAGAGACTGTAGATATTACTAAAAAATAATTGAAATTAATAATAGATAAAATAATTAAAAGGCATCGCTTAATTGCGGTGTCTTTTTTATTAATTTTTTAGTATTAAATAATAAATAAATTTACAAAATTATACACTATCTATTTTTATAAAAAAATATATAATTTATTTGTATAATTTTTTAAGTAAAAATGTGGGAATAAAGCTATGAGTCTAAAAATCGAAGAAACAGGATTATTAAAAATAAATTCAAATACCGTGATTTTTAACGAGGGAGAAAAAATAGAAAATCTTCTAGTTATTACAAAAGGAGATATAGATGTTTATATATCTTCTAAAGATTTAATTAATACGGAAAATAAAGAAGATATAATTCAAAATAGTTGTAAATTATTTAGCATACCAAGAAATATTATAATAGGAATCGGCGGATATAGAGAAAATTCAAATTATATGTTTTCATTAAAATCAAATTCTGAAAACGAAGTATATATTGTAAAAACTTCAAATAAAGAAGAGATTAAAGATTTCTTTAATAAAAATAAACCTTATTTAACTAATATGTATCATTCCACTTCATATTTATCGCTTAAATTTTACGAAGAATATATAAAAATAAAAAATATAAATAACGAATTAAAAACAATATCTACAAATTCGGGAATTGCATATTTCAATATTAATAGCAAGAATAAACATTTAAAATCGGAATCGTTCTTAAAAATAAAAGAAATATTTGAAAGCGCTACGAAATCGGGTTTTTATATTCCGCATTCTTTCGATGTAGATTTTGTAAAGTCGAATCATAAAGAATTGAGCGATTATAATAAAGATTTGTCGAAAGAAGAAAACGATAATAAACTTAATGTTGAAATGGAATATATAAGAAGATTTTTAACTATGCCTAAAAATATTAAAGACTCTTTTTTTACTTACGATACAAATATGAGTTTATCTGCGGCAAATATGCTTTATAATAATTTAGTTGACATAATAAATTTACTAAAAAAAGAATTTGCAGAAACTATAGAAAATATATTTTTTATATATTCGCCCGAAAAAGAATCTTTATTTTACGAATATTCAAAAATAGCTTTTGAATTTGAAAAAGAAGGAAAAGATAACGAAGTATTGGCAAAATATACGGAATATTTAGGAAATATAACAAAAAGATTCTATAATTTAATAAAAGAAGAATACGAATTAGATTTAAATATAAACGAAGAAGAAATTGATTCTATAATTAAAAAATTATTAAAAAAATCTGATAATGCCGAAAGCGAAACTGAAAACGCTAATAGAGTAAAAGTTATTATTGGAGCTGAGCAAATTCCAGAAGAGATTAAAAATCCCGCTAAAAGAATTATTGAAATTTCGGGAATAGAAGAAGAAAGAGCTAAAACATTATTAAAAGGTTTGGATGCGTTTAGAAAACTTAAAGATAAATTCGACACGGAAGACGAAGCAAGAAAAATAAGGCGTTCGGTTACAAATGTATTTTTTGAAGTATTTAAAGAAATTGCAAAAAAATTGATTATAGACGGAAAAGATTCTAAATTATTAAAAATGTTTTTAAATTACGGATATATGGATGACGGTTTATTAACGCCTAATCAAATAATGGATTTATACGAAGTTGAAGATAAAACAAAGGCTAAAAATTTTAATGTTTTCTATATAGACGAATGGCTTAAAAAAATATACGATAAAGAAGAATTGCCTTCCGTTAATGGATTCGGACAAGATTATAAAGAAGCTTTAAGAGAAATGAAAAAAAGAGGAATTATAAGCGATAAAGAAGCGGAAGAGCATTTTGAAAGTCAATCAAAAAGATTGGAATACGAAATAGAGAATATGGTTGCAACTACTCAAAGATTATGCTATGGACAGGTAAGCGTTTATTTTCCTATAATTCATAGCGATATGGTGATAAAAGATTTTAAAGACGCTTTGATAAAAAGAGCGACTATAGAATCGGTAATTGAGTCGATAAAGAAAGTTGATTTTTCCGCATTTTATAGAGAGGTTTTATATAAAAATAGCCAATTAAATATAACAAAAGAGTTGGTTATGAAAGAAGTTTTGCCAAATATAATATTAATGCCAACTTTCGGCTCAAGAGCGATAATGTGGGAAGAGCTTTCAAGCAGACAAAAAGACAGCACGGGAAGATTTTTATTTCCAATATTTACTTCGGAGGATTTGGAATCTTTAGCTATTCCAACTATAGGAGCTTTCAGATGGGAATTATGCAAAACTATGTTAGGTCCAGCTTGGAATGATATTACTCAAATGTCTTTAACATCTTCGTATAGCGATTATATTCAATTCTATAAAAAGAATAGAGATTTATCGGACGATTCAAAAGAAAAAATTAAAATACAAATTAAAAAATGTAGAAATAATTTAAGAGAAGTTTTTGTATCCGATTATTTTATATGGATAAAATACGAAAGCAAAGGAATAATGAGATTAAACAGAGTTAACAGAAATATATTATTTAGAGAAGTTCCTTTATCAAAAAATATAAGAGACGAACTTGAAAAACAGCCTATGTTCTCCGATATTGCAAATAGATTTAGAAATATTAGAATGAAAAAAGCCACAGAATTAGAAAATAGATATTTTAAATTTACAAAAACGGGAAATCCTTTGCCTGAAGAACTTGCTAATCATATAAATTTTTATAAGAGTATGTAAATTGTAGAGAAATATTAAAGAAAGTAAAAATTCTTATTCTTTTTTGATAACAAGCTATGCTAAAAAGCCAACTCCTAAGCGAAGCGGGTAGAAAACAAGCAAAATTTTTCAAATTAACTTTAATCTATTAATAAAAAAGAGAGACTAAAAAAGCCTCTCTAAAATATCATACAAAATAAAATTATTAAAAATTATTTATCTTGTAAAACCTTTATGCCGGGCAATTCTATTCCCTCTAAAAACTCTAAAGAAGCGCCGCCACCTGTAGATATATGAGTCATTTTATCGGCAACTCCAGATTTATTAACGGCAGAAACGCTATCTCCTCCTCCGATTATGCTAACCGCTCCAGAATTCGCTATAAATTTAGCGGTTTCAAAAGTTCCTTTTGCAAAGTTAGACATTTCAAATACTCCCAAAGGTCCGTTCCAAACTATAGTTTTTGCGCTTTTAAGAATATTTTCAATCTCTTTAAGAGTTTTATCTCCGACATCCATTCCCATCCATCCTGAAGGTATAGCGTTGCAATCTACAATTTTTTTGTTTGCATCGTTATCGAATTTATCCGCTACAACATTGTCGATTGGCAAATATAGAGTTTTATTTAATTCTTTAGCTTTATCCATAATTTCTTTAGCCGTTTGAATATAATCGTCTTCGCATAAAGAAGTTCCTATTTCATAACCTTTAGCTTTAAAGAATGTATAAGCCATTCCTCCGACTACGATTAATGTGTCCACTTTATTAAGAAGATTTTTAAGAACGGAAATTTTACTTGAAACTTTCGCTCCTCCGATAATTGCTACAAAAGGTCTTTTAGGCTCGGCAACGGCATCTCCCAAATATTTAATTTCTTTTTCCATTAAAAATCCCGCAACGGCAGGCATAGAAGGTTTAGCCGCTACAATTCCCGCTGTTGAAGCATGCGCCCTGTGAGCAGTTCCGAACGCGTCATTAACATAAACATCCGCCAAATCCGCAAGCTGTTTTGAAAAATTTGCATCGTTTTTTTCTTCTTCTGCATGATAGCGAAGATTTTCCAAAAGCAAAACATCTCCCGCATTTAAAGACCCCGCAGTTTTTTTAACTTCCTCTCCTATGCAATCGTTAGCGAAAATAACTTTATTATTCGGAAGTTTTGTTTTCAAATAATCGTAAACGGGCTTTAGAGAATATTTAGGATTTACTTCTCCTTTAGGTCTTCCCAAATGGCTCATTAATATTAACGAAGCTCCTTGAGAGAGTATATACTCTATTGTCGGCATAGCCGCGTCAACTCTTGTAGTATCCGTTATTTTAGAGTTGGTTTCTTTATCGAGAGGAACATTAAAATCCACTCTCATTATTACTTTTTTACCTTTAATGTCTATATCTTTTACTGTCTTTTTCATTTTTTATCCTTTTAGAATTTTTACATAAAATATAAATAGAGGACGACAATAATTAAAAATTATGCGCCCTCTTATTTTTTATTTAAGCCTTAATAAAATTATTTCTTGCTATACATATATAATAACAAGTCTATTACTCTGTTTGAATAACCCCATTCGTTGTCATACCAAGAAACTACTTTGAAGAATCTTTTTTCTCCTTTAAGGTTATTTTGAAGAGTAGCCAAAGAATCGTATATTGAACTTCTATTATCATGTATGAAGTCGCTTGAAACCAATTCTTCATTGCAATATCCTAAAATATTTTTTAAATAGGATTCGCTTGCTTTCTTCATTAAAGCGTCAATTTCTTCAATACTTGTGTCTTTTTCGCTTCTGAAAGTTAAATCCACAACCGAAACATCTGGAGTTGCGACTCTGAAACTCATTCCCGTCAATTTGCCTTTCGTTGCTGGCAAAACTTCTCCAACCGCTTTAGCCGCTCCCGTAGTAGAAGGAATAGTATTGCAAGCGCCAGCTCTTCCGCCTCTCCAATCTTTTTTAGAAGGTCCGTCAACTATTTTTTGAGTCGCCGTATAAGAGTGAATTGTTGTCATTAATCCTTTTTCTATTCCTATGCCTTCTTTAAGAATAACATGAACGAGAGGAGCTAAACAATTTGTAGTGCAGCTTGCATTTGAAACTACATGATGCTCTGCAGGATTATATTCTTCATGATTAACTCCGTAAACGAAAGTTCTTAAATCGCCTTTACCAGGAGCGCTTATAATAACTTTTTTAGCTCCAGCCGAAATATGTCCTTGCGCTTTTTCTTTTTCCGTATAAAGTCCCGTAGACTCTATAACATACTCTACACCCAAATCTTTCCATGGAAGTTTATCCAATTGATTTAAAGGAGCTGCGGGAATGCATTTAATTTTGCAACCATTAACAACCAATACATCCTCTCCTTCATGTCCTATATCGGCTTTCATTCTTCCATGAACGGTATCGTATTTTAATTGATAAGCGAAATATTCGGCATCCGTGCTGACATCGACAACGCCAACGACATCAATCTCTTTGCCTAATAAACCTCTTTCAACCAAAGCCTGAAAAACTAGACGCCCTATGCGTCCGAAACCGTTTATTGCTACTTTTACAGCCATAAAATATCTCCTATATTAATATAATATTCTATATACGAACATATAAAACTTATACTTATAATAACATATATATACAATTAAGTCAATAGTATTTTTAAATATTTGATAATTTATTTTAAAATTACTAACTCTATTTTTTAATTTTAAATTTTATTTTAAGTAAGCAACGGGAATTATATTCACTTAACTATAAAATTTATTAAATTTATTTAATTTTTTACTTTATAAAAATATCGTCATTGCTATGGATTTAATACGACAAGTTGGACAAAAGCCAAACAATCCATAAAAACCTTTTACTTTTTTAATATAAATTTTTTAATATAAATAAAAACCTCTAAAACCCTAAACTAACAAACAACAAAAAAAGAAGCTCGCCCATTTCAGACAAGCCTCTTAATATAAAAAAAGATTTTTCTAACCGCAATCTTAAAACCGCAACTTAAACCCTCAAATTTTCTAACTCACTTTATCAAACTCTCACTGCAAGCAAAAACTACTTACAATGAGGAGTTTAACAAAATTTATTTAATATATGATGGATTGACTTATATTTTACAATTATTATTGAAAATATTTTGTTTTTTTGAGACATAATTGCCCCTCCTTTTAATAAGAATTTTTTTTATGAATAAAAAGCCGAAGGTTCGACTTAATATTTGCAATAGAAATTTTTTCGCAAAAAAATTCGCGAAACTCTTGACATAAATATTGTTTTGTGTTATAATTAGAAAGAGGCTTTCTGCTTTCTGCTTTCTGCTTTCTGCTTTCTGCTTTCTGCTTTCTGCTTTCATTATATAGAATAAACTTGAAATTATATTAGAAATAATCCCAAATATAAAATTATCATTTGTTAAATTTAATTTCATTGCCATAAAATCTTTTTCCCTTTTTCTCCGTCATTGCAAAGCAATTCAACATTCACAACAACCAACTATATTATAAATCGGAACATAAAATTATAAACTTTAATTCCTTTTACTATCTACTAATAAGATAACAAACTTTTTAAAAAAAGTCAACTATTTTTTTATATAAAATTCATTACTAACTTTTTTACTAATCCGTCATTGCAACTTTACCAATTTGTCATTGCGAACGAAGTGAAGCAATCCACTTTTTCCACTTCATAAAAATTTATATTTGTCAATGCAACTTTTTACTCTATTATCTTAATCAAAAATAATTAGATAAGCCAACCATGGGAGTCGAACCCACGACCCACGCATTACGAATGCGTTGCTCTACCAACTGAGCTAGGTTGGCGTTATCAAATTTTCTAGGAGTTGTATTTATTATAACAATTATAAATTATTTGTCAATTCTTTTATAAAAGAATTTTTTATTGACATTATTAAATATGGTTATAAAATATTATATATTTTAGTTTAATTTTTTGATTTTGAATATTTTTTAAGGAAAATAAATATATGATAAATAAAAGATTAATCGCTCTAATGGGAAACGCTAAAAAATTTATAGGTTTTCATGTATTCTTTCAATTAATAAATCTTGCGCTTAATATAACGGCAATATTTTTATTAGCCGATTTTTTGCAAAAAATTTACGAAAAAAATATTTCAAACGCCGATATAATAAAAGTTTCTTTTGGAATTATAATCGTTATAATATTAAGATTTATATCAAATATTCTTATAGCTAAAATGTCTTATTGCGCTTCAGGCAAAGTAAAGCAAACTTTAAGAGAAAAAATTTATTCCAAACTTTTAAATCTTGGAATTTCTTATAGAGAAAAGTTTTCAACAAGCGAAGTAGTTCAAATTTCTATGGAAGGAGTAGACCAACTTGAAGTTTATTTTGGAAGATATTTGCCACAGTTTTTTTATAGCGTCATATCGCCGATTATTTTATTTGCAGTTTTATCGACTATAAGCGTAAAAGCGTCATTAATACTTATTTTATGCGTTCCTTTAATTCCAATATCTATAATTTTAATAGTGAAAATCGCTAAAAAAATATTAAAAAAATATTGGGGAAGCTATAGCAATTTGGGAGAATTATTTTTAGAGAATTTGCAGGGACTTACGACTTTAAAAATATATCAAGCGGATGAAATAAAAAATAAAGAAATGAATATTCAAGCTGAAAATTTTAGAATCGCTACTATGAATGTTCTTAAAATGCAGCTTAATTCTATTACAGTAATGGATATAATAGCTTACGGAGGAGCTGCGCTTGGAATAATAATTTCGGTTAAAGAATTTATAAACGGAAATATAGACTTTGCTGGCGCTTTTTCAATTATAATGCTTTCTGCCGAATTTTTTATTCCTTTAAGACTTCTTGGTTCTTTCTTTCATATCGCTATGAACGGAATCGCTGCAAGCGAGAAAATGTTTGAAATACTTGATTTGAAAGAAGACGATAAAAGAATAAATAAAATTGATTCTAAAAACGAAAACATTATAATAAGTAATCTTAATTTCGGATATAACGAAGATAAAACTATTTTAAAAAATATAAATATGACTATAAAAGAAAAAAGTTTTATTTCAATAGTAGGACAATCTGGTTCTGGCAAAAGCACATTAGCGGGACTTATATCTTTAAGAAACGAAAATTATTCTGGTTCTATAAAAATAGGCGAAATAGAACTTTCTTCAATAGACAAAAACGATTTGAATAAAAAAATTGTAGTAGTCGACCATAACGGCTATTTATTTGAAGGAAATGTTTACGAAAATTTGAAAATGGCTGGAGAAAATATAACCGAAGAGAAAATGAATGAAGTATTAAAACGAGTAGGATTATACGATTTTTTACAATCTGAAAACGGACTTCAAACAAAAATAACCGAAAAAGCTTCAAATTTATCGGGCGGACAAAAACAAAGACTCGCTATTGCAAGAGCTATACTTTATGACGGAGACATATATATTTTTGACGAAGCTACTTCAAATGTAGATGTCGATAGCGAAGAGAATATTATAAATATAATAAAAGAAATCTCAAAAACAAAAACGGTAATATTAATTTCGCATAGATTATATAATTGTCGATTTTCAGATATAATTTATTTTTTGAAAGATGGAACTATAAAAGAAGAAGGCTCGCATGAAGAACTTATAAAATTAAACGGAGAATACGCAAATATTTATAACGAACAAATTAAACTTGAAAGCATAACTAAAGGAGCTACAGAAAATGCGTAGAAGCGGAATTAAAATTATGGTGGAACTTATAGGTTTGATAGCGCCTCTTATTCATATTATGATACTTGCTATTATAACGGGAGTTTTAGGATTTTTATGCGCGATATTTATAACTATACTTGGCGGATACGGAATAATAAATTTTATAGAATCCAATTTCAATTTGAAAAATATATTTATTTTGATTTTTATTATAGCTATTTTGAGAGGATTTTTTCATTATATAGAACAGCTTAGCAATCATTATATAGCTTTTAAACTTTTGGCTTTAATAAGAGATAAAATATTTATAGCTTTAAGAAAACTCTCTCCCGCGAAACTCGAAGGGAGAGATAAAGGAAATTTAATAGCTTTGATAACGAGCGATATAGAATTGCTTGAAGTATTTTACGCTCATACGATATCTCCAATTGCCATAGGAATTTTAACTTCTCTTATAATGACAATATTCATTGGAAGTTTTAATATAATTTTAGGAATTGTCGCATTTTTAGGTTATTTGACGGTTGGATTTTTTATTCCTTATTTTTCTTCAAAATATGGAAAAAAAGACGGAATGGAATATAGAGATAATTTTGGAAAATTAAACAGTTATTTTTTAGACAGTTTATGGGGAATAAAAGAAATTCTGCAATTTGGATTTGGAGAAAAACGAAATAAAGAAATAGAAAATAAAACTGACGATTTAATGAATATAAATAAAAAATTAAAAAACTATGAAGGAATAATTGGCGGTTTAACAAATTCGGCAATTTTAATATTTACTTTGGCTATTTTAATAATAAGTTATTTAGTTGTTAAGGACGGAGATTTTAAAAATATAATAATTCCCGTAATAGCTATGGCAAGCTCTTTCGGTCCCGTTATAGCTTTAAGCAATTTGTCGAATAATTTATTTTTAACGCTTGCAAGCGGCGAGCGAGTCCTTAATTTGCTATCAGAAAAGCCTATAGTTGAAGAAGTTTACAACGGAAAAGATTTAAAATTTAAAGGAGTCGAATGCAAAAATATTTATTTCGATTACGGAGGAGAGGAAATATTGAAAGATTATAATTTGAATATAGAAACGAATAAAATAATAGGAATAAAAGGAAAAAGCGGAAGCGGTAAGTCTACTTTATTAAAATTATTAATGCGTTTTTGGGATATAAAAAGCGGAGATTTAAAAATATCGAATGCCGACATAAAAGAAATAAATACAAACTCTTTGCGAAATATGGAGAGCTACGCCACTCAAGATACTTCAATATTTAAAGATACAATAGAAAACAATATAAAAATTGCCGATTATAACGCGACAAGAGAAGAAGTGATAGAAGCCTGCAAAAAAGCGTCTTTGCATGATTTTATAATGACTTTGCCTAAAAATTACGACACGGAAGTAGGCGAGCTTGGGGACACTTTATCTGGAGGAGAGAAACAGAGAATAAGCATCGCAAGAAGTTTTTTGCATAAAGCTCCGTTTATACTTTTAGACGAGCCGACAAGCAATTTGGACAGCTTAAACGAAGCGATTATATTAAAATCTATAAAAGACAATAAAGAAAATAGAACCGTAATTTTAGTTTCGCATAGAGAATCGACTTTAAATATTGCAGATAAAATTTATCAAATGAAAAACGATAGAGCGAGTTAATAATTATTTTAATATAAACTAATTAATATAATATCTTCCTCCTAAACTTATTCTTCCAAAACCAGCCTTATTTATTTTTGAAGGATAACCTAAATTTTTTCCATCGACTACGATATGCAAGCCTCCGCCGAATTCTAAAATTATTGCTACATGCCTGTTTACATTTATATTGAATCCAGCTCCGCCTCCAACTTCGCAATAAAAAGGTTTTGAAAATAAGACTTTAGCGCTTTTATCGTAATCGAAAGATAAAACGCCAAAACTTATAAAAGCGAATCCGTATCTTCCAACGCTTATTTTGTCTTTATATTCGTCAACTCCGCCGAAAGTCAATTTTTCCATAAAACCCAATTCATACATTTTAGGATTATCATCGTATATTTTTGAGCCTACTATTGAAGTATAGCTTTTCATTTCAAAATTATTGAATTTAAATAACTTAAAGCCAAATTCCAAATTAACGCTTGTTTTAATAGAATCCGCGCTGCTAAATAAACCTATCGAAAAAAATCTATTATCCAAAGGAGATTTTAATCCTTTTTTATTGTTTCCGTTAGTTTCCTCGCAATATAATTTTGAAAAACAACTTAAAAATATTACGCTTATTATTAAAAATTTATTTATTTTCATTTTGTTATCCTTCTATTCTTTATTTTATTTTTTATTAATCGTTTAATTAGTTTAATTATTCTAAATTTCCGTTTTCTTTTGCAATGTCTCTATTCTTTTTAAGCTCCGACTCTTCCTCTTCCGTTATGGTTCTTATTTGAGTGAAAAAATATAAATACTTTCCAATAAACAAAATTACCAAAACTATTCTCGCATGCAAATTATTTACAAATATGAAAGTAATTATAAGCATGCAACTTACGGGCAAAAGTATCGTAAATTTATTTTTTAAAGTCATAGCTTTTGATTGAACAAAACTCTCCAAATATTTTTTGTAAATTTTTGTAGAGATAAACCAATCGTGAAATCTTTTCGAGCCTTTTGCAAAAAAGAAAGAAGCCAAAAGTAAAAACGGCGTAGTCGGCAAAATCGGAACTACTATTCCGATAATTCCTATTCCCATAGAAATAAAACCTAAAATTATTAATACAACTTTCAATTTTAATTACTCCTTTGTTTTTTTAATTTTCTTTTACTTTTTAAAATTATAAATATATGTTTCAAGGTCAATATAGGATGATAAAAAATCATTCTTTTGCCAGAAAAAATCATAACCTCTCTTATTTTTTCACGCATATCTTTTTTATAACAATGCGAAGGACAAGCGCTACAAAAAGTTTTAGTTTCCATAAATCTGCATCTATTAATTTGCATTGAAGCGTAATTATATAATTCTATACACTCTTTGCATAAATTATTATTTTTATGATTTGACTTGCAAAATATTTTTATCATAAGAAAAACCAGACTTTTTTCTTTTTCTATTTTTTCTTTTATTTTTTTAGTCTTATAGTTTTTACTTTTCATTAATTAATCCGATTGAAAAATTTAATTATTGGACATGCTAAAATAAACATGCCCAATAATCCCAAAAATCAATAATTTATTAAAATTTAAGTATTATCAATTTAATTGTTAGTATATTCTAACATATAAAATAAAAAATAGCAAGCTCTTACATTAAGAAATTTTTTAATTTAATAAATATTTATTTAAATAATCAACCAATGATTTATAATATATTTTTTGTTTTTTATTTATTTTTTATATATGTTTTTTTAAATTTATGATTAAAATGTAGTATTTTTATCTTATTTTCATATTGATAGCCTAAATTTATTAAAAAAATTTAAAAAATATTGAAAAAACGCTTGACAAATTTTTTAAAGTGTTGTATAATTTTCTCACTTTCGTTAAAACGATTAAAGCGTTTAGTATAATTTTTAAGTAATACTAATTGCTCGATATTAAAGATATCGTTTCGTATTTAGTGATTAGCAATTTAATATATTTCCAATTATTTGGGCTTGACTTAAATTAATTTTTATTTTATAATTTTAGATTATATAAAATAAAAAATTAATTTAATGATAATTAAAAAATAAAGAGGTTAGAGGTTTTATATTATATGCCTACAATTAATCAGTTAATAAGGAAAGGTAGAAAGCGAATATTGAATAAGACAAAGTCGCCCGCACTAATGAAATGTCCTCAAAGAGAAGGCGTTTGCACTCGCGTGACTACGACTACTCCGAAAAAACCTAATTCGGCAATGCGTAAGATAGCTCGCGTTAGAATAACGAACGGAATAGAAGTTACGGCTTATATTCCAGGTATAGACCATACTTTGCAAGAACATAACCGCGTTTTGATAAGAGGCGGAAGAGTTAAGGATTTGCCAGGATGTCGTTATCATATAGTTAGAGGAAGTCGTGAAGCTACGGGCGTTGAGAAGAGAATGAAAGCCAGAAGTAAATATGGAACTAAAAAACCTAAAGCTTAATGGAGTAATATAAAATGGCAAGAAGAAGAAGAGCGCAAACAAGAAAGATAAACGCCGACCCTATTTACGGAAGCGATATTATAAGTAAATTTATAAATAAACTTATGTATGACGGTAAAAAGAGTAAGGCTGAAAATATATTTTATAAAGCTATGGATTTAGTTAAAGATAAAACGGGAAAAGAAGGGCTTGACGCTTTTAACGAAGCTATAGGAAATATTAAACCTAGAGTCGAAGTAAAATCAAGAAGAGTAGGCGGTTCTACTTATCAAGTTCCCGTTGATGTTCGTCCCGATAGACAAAATTCATTGGCATTTAAATGGTTAATAAACGCGTCAAGGAAGAGAAGCGGAAAAAGTATGATTGAAAGATTATCAAATGAAATAGTTGACGCTATTGAAGGTAAAGGCGCAGCGGTTGCTCAAAAAGAAACCGTTCATAGAATGGCAGAAGGCAATAAAGCGTTCGCTCATTTTAGGTGGTAATTTTAGGAGAAAATTAAGTGGCAAGGCAAATTTCTTTGGAAAATACTCGTAATATCGGCATTATGGCTCATATAGACGCTGGAAAAACCACTTTAAGCGAAAGAATATTATATTTTACGGGAAAAACTCATAAAATTGGAGAAGTTCATGAAGGCGCAGCAGAGATGGATTGGATGGAACAAGAAAGAGAAAGAGGAATTACGATTACATCGGCGGCAACGACATGTTTTTGGAATAACAATCGTATTAATTTGATAGATACTCCTGGTCATGTTGACTTTACGGCGGAGGTTGAAAGGTCTTTAAGAGTTTTAGATAGCGCAGTCGGAGTTTTTTGTTCGGTTGGCGGAGTTCAGCCTCAAAGCGAAACGGTTTGGAGACAGGCGAGCAATTATAAAATTCCGAGAGCGATTTTTGTAAATAAAATGGATAGAATAGGCGCTAATTTCTTTTCTGTTTTGGAACAGACGAGAAATAGGCTTAAAGCTAATAGTCATCCTGTTGTTATTCCTATAGGCTCGGAAAGTCATTTTGAAGGCGTTATCGATTTGGTAAAAATGAAAGAAATTATTTGGACTTCGGAAGACGGCATGAAAATGGAAGAAAAAGATATTAGAGCCGAATTAAAAGAGGAAGCCGAAAAATACAGAAATGAATTATTGGAAGCGATAGTAGAATATGACGATGACGCTATGAATAAGTTTTTTGAAGGAGAGGAAATAGATATTCCAACTATAAAAAAACTTATAAGAAAGGCTACTTTATCGGCTGATTTCTTTCCTATGTTTTGCGGGACTGCTTTCAAAAATAAAGGAATACAGGTTTTAATAGACGCTGTTGTGGATTATTTACCTTCCCCAATGGATAGAGGAGAGATAGAAGGAACTGATTTGGAAGGACATGAGATAGTTAGAAAAAGTTCGGACGATGAAAAATTCAGCGCTTTGGCATTTAAAATAATGACGGACCCGCATGTTGGAAAAATTGCATTTTTTAGAGTTTATTCTGGAAAACTTGAAGCTGGTTCTTATGTTTATAACGCCACTAAAGGCAAGAGAGAGAGAATTGGAAGAATACTTCAAATGCATGCTAATAAGAGAGAGGAAATTGAAACGGTTTATTCGGGCGATATAGCGGCTGCGGTTGGACTTAAAGATACTACTACAGGCGATACTTTATGTCCTGAAAACGCTCCTATAATACTTGAAGCGATTAATTTTCCTGAACCTGTTATTAATGTTGCGATAGAGCCTAAAACTAAAGGCGATAGAGATAAAATGTCAATCGCTTTGTCGAGGCTTGCTGAAGAAGACCCGACTTTTAGAGTTAGCTTTAATGAAGAAACGGGACAAACTATTATCGCTGGTATGGGAGAGTTGCATTTAGAGATAATATGCGATAGAATGAAGAGAGAATATAAGGTTGATGCGAATGTTGGGCGTCCTCAAGTTTCTTATAGAGAAGGTATTAAGAAAACGGTTGAAGTTCAAGGTAAATTTGTTCGTCAATCGGGCGGTAAAGGACAGTATGGCGATGTTTGGTTGAGAGTAGGTCCTAACGAAGCTAACGCTGGATTTAAATTTAATAACGAGATAGTCGGAGGAGTCGTTCCGAGAGAATATATACCTGCGGTTGAAAAAGGATGCTTGGAAGCTATGAATACGGGAGTTTTGGCTAATTATCCAATGCTTGATGTGATAGTTTCCGCTTTTGACGGCTCTTTTCACCCTGTGGATTCTTCCGAAATGGCATTTAAAATAGCAGCATCCATGGGCTTTAAGGATGGTTGTAAGAAAGCGGACCCTTATTTGTTAGAGCCTATGATGAGCGTTGAGGTTATGACTCCTGAAGATTATATGGGAGATATTATAGGAGATTTGGCTTCAAGGAGAGGACAAGTTCATGGATTTACGGATAAATCTGGTTATAAATCCATAAACGCCACAGTGCCTCTTGCAGAAATGTTCGGTTATACTACGAGTATAAGAAATGTTTCGCAAGGAAGGGCAAGCTATACGATGCAGTTCTCTCATTATGAAGAAGTGCCTAAAAATGTGGCGGAAGAGATTATAGGCGCAAGAATGGGTAATGCTAAATAATAAAATTAAAATAAATAAAAAAATAAAATTCCTAAAATAATAGGGATAAATTGGAGGATAAAAATGGCAGGAACTTATGACGGTAAAAAGGTGCATGTAAATGTTGGAACTATTGGGCATGTTGACCATGGTAAAACTACATTAACATCGGCAATAACGGCTGTATCATCGGCTATGTTTCCAGATACGGTTCAAAAAGTAGCTTACGATTCGGTTGCTAAAGCTTCCGAAAGTCAAGGTAGAAGAGACCCTACGAAAATTTTAACAATAGCGACTTCGCATGTCGAATACGAATCTGATAACAGGCACTATGCCCATGTGGATTGTCCTGGACACGCAGACTATATTAAAAACATGATAACGGGTGCAGCTCAAATGGATGGAGCGATTTTAGTTGTTTCAGCGGAAGACGGAGTTATGCCTCAAACTAAAGAACATGTTCTTTTGTCAAGGCAAGTAGGCGTTAATTATATAGTTGTATTCTTAAATAAATGCGATAAATTGGACGACCCTGAAATGGCTGAAATAGTAGAAGCGGAAGTTGTGGATGTTTTAGACCATTACGGTTTTGATGGAAGTAAAACTCCTATTATTAGAGGAAGCGCAATTAAGGCAATTCAAGCTATAGAAGCTGGAAAAAATCCAAGAGAAGACGCGGATTGCAAATGTATAATAGACCTTTTAAACGCTTTAGATACTTATATTCCAGACCCTGTTAGAGAAGTTGATAAAGATTTCTTAATGTCAATAGAAGATGTTTATTCAATTCCTGGAAGAGGAACTGTTGTTACGGGCAGAATTGAAAGAGGTAAAATCACTAAAGGAGACGAAGTTGAAATAGTAGGTTTGAGAGATACTCAAAAAACTACTTGCACAGGCGTTGAGATGTTTAAGAAAGAGGTTGTGGGAATCGCTGGTTATAATGTCGGTTGTCTTTTAAGAGGTATTGAAAGAAAAGCCGTTGAAAGAGGACAGGTATTGGCTAAACCTGGAACTATAACGCCTCATAAGAAATTTGAAGCCGAAGTTTATATTCTTAAAAAAGAAGAAGGCGGAAGACATAGCGGTTTTGTAACAGGTTATAGACCGCAAATGTATTTTAGAACTACGGATGTTACGGGAGTAATAAATTTACCTGAAGGTTCTCAAATGATAATGCCAGGCGATAACGCTAATTTAACTATAGAGTTAATAAGTCAAATCGCTATGGAAGAGAAACAGAGATTCGCTATAAGAGAAGGCGGTAAAACCGTAGGTAACGGCGTTGTGACTAAAATTTTGGAGTAAAGGATTTAATTTAAGGGTATAAAATAAAATTATGCCCTTTATAATAAATGAGATTAAGCGAGTAATTCAAGCTATGAAAGAACAGAAAATACGAGTTAAACTAAAAGCCTTTGATATTGAGCTTATTGACCAATCGGCTCAATCGATAGTTGAAAGCGTTAAGAAGACAGGAGCGAGAGTGTCGGGACCTATACCTTTGCCTACAAGCATACGAAAGGTGACGGTTATAAGAAGCCCGCATGTTAATATTAAATCTAGAGAACAGTTTGAGATGCGTATCTATAAAAGGCTTATAGATATTTTTGAGGTAACTCCTCAAACCACTGAATCTCTAAAAAAATTAGCGCTTCCAGCTGGAGTTGATGTTCAGTTGAAATAAGCGTTTATTAAAGATAAAGCTTTACTACGATTTATCTGTAATAGTTTGATATTTAGAATATTTGAATATAAAAAAGTAGTAAAATCATTATAGAGGATTCGCCGATGGTAGGAATAATTGGCAAAAAATTGGGCATGACTACGGTTTTTGATGAAACGGGAAACGCTATAGCAGTAACGGTTGTAGAAGCCGGGCCATGCACGGTAATGCAGATAAGAGATAATGAGAAAGACGGTTATAGCGCTATTCAGTTGGGCTATGGCTCAATAAAAGAAAAGCATTTGAAAAAACCGCAAATAGGACAATTTAAAAAAATGAATTTAGAGCCTAAAAAATATTTGAAAGAATTTAGAATCGATAATACGAGTTCTTATTCCGTTGGACAAGAGCTTAAAGTCGATATATTTCAAGCGGGCGATTTTATAGATGTTAGTTCTTTAAGTAAAGGACGAGGTTTTGCGGGAGTTATGAAAAGGCATAATTATGACGGCGGACCTATGAGTCATGGCTCTAATTTTAGAAGAAGAGCGGGTTCTATAGGCTGCAATAGTTATCCTTCGAGAGTATGGAAGGGTAAAGGTATGCCGGGGCATATGGGAAATGCGCTAACCACTATACAGAATTTAAAAGTTATCGATATAAGAGCGGAAGATAATTTAATTATGATAAAAGGCGCTATACCAGGAGCTGTTAATAGCATAGTAAAATTAACTTCGGCGGTTAAAAAGATTAACAAAAAAAAGAATTCTATGGTATAATGGATATAATTAAGCAGGATAATAAAGATGGAAGTAGTAATACTAAATGAAAACGGAGATAATGCGGGCAATTTAGAAATTGTTGATGAGATTTTTAAATCTGAAGTCAATAATAATCTGCTTTATGAAGCTATAAAAAACGAGCTTGCAAATAAAAGGCAGGGAACTCATTCTACGAAAACTAGAGGAGAAGTTTCAGGAGGCGGTAAAAAGCCTTGGAGACAGAAAGGAACGGGAAGAGCGAGAGCGGGTTCTACAAGGTCGCCAGTATGGGTTGGAGGCGGAAAAGCGCATACTCCAAAACCGAGAGATTATAGTTATAGATTGCCTAAAAAAGTTAAAAGAAAAGCTTTGTTGTCGGTTTTATCTTTAAAATATGGCAATAATGTTCTTAAGGTTTTTGAAGATTTTACTTTTGACGCTCCGAAAACTAAAAGAATGGCAAGTTTTATAAGCAAGGTTAAAGAACCTAAAAGTAGGAAAGTTGCTTTTGTGGTTGGAAAAGACGAAGCTTTAGGAGATAATTATAATAAATTATTATTATCTTTGAGAAATATTAAGGATTTGAAACTTGTAAATGCCGATAGTATGGCTATTCATCCTTTATATTATGCCGATGAAGTGTATTTTACTAAAACGGCTTTGTCTAAATTAAACAATAGGATTAAGGGTTAAAAATTATGAGTATGTATTCGCTTTTAATTGAACCTATACTTACCGAAAAGAGTAATATTTTAAGAACCGAGCCAAAAGGAACGGAAAAGAGATATTATGTATTTAAAGTAAGGCAGGATGCTAATAAATCAGAATTAATGAAAGCGGTTGAAAAGATATTTAATGTGCATCCGCTTGATTGTAAGATAATAAATGTTAAGCCTAAAAAGAAAAATCGTAGAATGAGCAAGAGAGGATATACTCGAAGCTATAAGAAAGCGATAATAGTTCTTGATGGTAAAGAGAAAATAGATATAGTAAAATAATTGAGGAATAACGATGGCTATTAAGAAATTTAAACCGACAACTCCAAGTTTGCGTTATCGAACCGTAGTTGATTTTTCGGATATTACAACAAACGAGCCTTGTAAATCTTTGGTATATGGCAAAAAGCGTATAAGCGGACGCTCTTCAAACGGTCGTATAACAATGCGTCGAAGAGGTGGCGGACATAAAAAACTTTTTAGACTTATTGATTTTAGAAGAGATAAACATGATATAGAGGCTAAAGTAATTTCGGTAGAATACGACCCAAATAGAAGCGCTTATATATCTCTTTTAAACTATACGGACGGAGAGAAAAGATATATAATTTATCCTTTAGGTTTAAACATCGGAGATAAAGTTATAAGCGGAGAGAACGCTAAAGTAAGAGTAGGTTGCAGTTTGCCTTTAAGAAAAATTCCTTTGGGAACTATAATACATAATATAGAATTAACTCCTGGCAAAGGCGGACAGTTAGTTAGAGCGGCTGGAGGCGGAGCACAAATAACGGCTAAAAGCGGAGGTTATTGCGTAATAAGACTTCGCTCGGGAGAAGAGAGAAGAATATTAGAAAATTGTTACGCTACGATAGGACAGATTGGCAATTTAGACCATTTTAATATTACAGATGGAAAAGCGGGAACTACAAGGCATAAAGGCAGAAGACCTAAAGTTAGAGGAGTAGTGATGAATCCAGTTGACCATCCGCATGGAGGAGGCGAAGGCAAGAGCGGACAAGGTAATCCTCATCCAGTTTCTCCTACGGGCGTTCCTACTAAAGGATATAAAACAAGAAAGAAAAATAAATATTCGGATAGATTAATAATTAAGAAAAGAGGAGGTAAAAAATAATGTCTCGTTCCATTAAAAAAGGACCTTTTGTTGATAAAAATCTATTTAAGAAAATACAGGCTGGGGATAATAAGCATCAAATAAAAACTTATAGTAGAGCTTCGACTATTATTCCCGAAATGATAGGTTATACTATAAATGTGCATAACGGTAAAACTTTTGTAGCCGTTTATATACAAGAAAATATGATTGGGCATAAATTGGGCGAATTTGCTCCTACTAGAACATTTCGTTCTCATGCGGGCGCCTCTAAAGTTGCTAAAAAGTAAGGATTTAAGATTATGGATTATAATGTAAGAGTTCGTTATTTGCGTATAGGACGCAGAAAAATTGCAAGATTGCTTCCTTTTATAAAAGGAGAATATGTTAATCATGCGATAGCCAATTTGACGGTAATGCCTCAAATGTCTTCTATCGTTTTGAGAAAAGCGATTAAAAGCGGAATAGCAAATGCAATATTTCAATCGAGAAATATTAATCCCGATACTTTATGGGTTAAATCGGCTTTTGTGGATAAAGCGCCAATGCTTAAAAGAATAAGAGCGGCAAGTAGAGGAAGCGCCGACCCCATATTAAAGAGACTTTCGCATATTACTATAGTATTAAGCGATGATAAAAAACCTGAAAAGAAAAAAATAAAATCTGCGGCTAAAAAAGAAGAAAGCCCAAAAACGGCGGAGGTATAAAATGGGTCAAAAGGTTAGTCCTATAGGTTTAAGACTTGGAATAAATAAAACTTGGTCAAGTAGATGGTTTGAAGACAGTAGAAGTTACGCTGATAGTTTGCATGAAGATTTATCTATAAGACGATATATAATGAATTATTATTATAAAACTTTAAAAGAAGAGCATAAAAAAATTGGCGGCAAAAAAGACGCTTTTGACCCTGCGATATCCAATATAGAGATAGTTCGTTTTCCCGATAGAATAAATGTTTTTATAGCTACGGCAAGGGCGGGAATAGTTATAGGACCTAAAGGGCAGAGAGTCGAAATAGTTAAAAATGTTATACAGAAAATGGTAAAAAAGCCTGTTCAAGTTTCTATAAAGGAAATTAAAGACGCAGAATTAGATGCCACTTTAGCAGCTCAAAATGTAGCTCGTCAATTAGAAATGCGCGTAGCTTTTAGAAGAGCTATGAAAGGCGTTATAACTCAAGCAATGAAAAAAGGTGCTAAAGGTATTAAAGTCATGTGTTCGGGCAGATTGGCTGGAGCGGATATAGCAAGAACGGAACAATATAAAAACGGCTCAGTGCCTTTGCATACTTTAAGAGCGAATATAGATTATGGAACGGCTGAAGCTTCCACAACTTTCGGCATAATTGGAGTGAAAGTTTGGATATATAAAGGCGAAATTCTTGATAAAAGAGAACAGAAACAGGATGACGCAGGCGAAGTTATCAGTTCTAAAGGAGATAGATAATGTTACAACCTTCAAGAACGAAGTATAGAAAACAACATAGAGGCAGAATGAAAGGAAACTCTAAAAGAGGAAGTAATTTAACTTTTGGAGATTACGGTTTAATGGCTTTAGAGCCAGTATGGTTAACGGATAGACAGATTGAAGCGGCTCGTATAGCGATTTCAAGGCATGTAAAACGAGTCGGTAAAATGTGGATAAAAGTTTTTCCCGATAAACCTTATACTAAAAAACCAGCGGAAACAAGAATGGGAAAGGGCAAAGGAAATGTCGAATATTGGGTAGCCGTTGTAAAACCTGGAAAGGTTATATTTGAAATAGCGGGAGTTCCCGAAGAATTAGCTCAATCGGCTTTTAGATTGGCTGGATTTAAACTTCCAATAAAAACGAAGTTTATTAAGAGGGAGGCTATATAATGGCTAAAAATAAAGATTATAAGTCGTTAGGTTTGGAAGAACTTAAAAGCGAACTTTTAAAATTAGAGAAGGAATATCAAGAACATAGATTTGAAAAAGTTGTAGGCGATGCAAGACAAACTCATCAGCTAAAAAAATCTCGTAAGGATATAGCTAAAGTTAAAACTTTTATTCGCCAATATGAACTTGGTATTAAAAAATAGTAGAGGGTATTATTGTGGAAAGCAAAACAAAAAAATATAAAAGAGAGCTTGAAGGAATCGTAGTTTCTGATAAAATGGATAAAACGGTAGTTATCAAAGTTGAAATAAGGCAGAAACATCCTCTTTACGGCAAAACGATAAGCAAAAATAAACGCTATAAAGTTCATGATGAAAAGAACGAATGCGCCGAAGGAGATTTGATTAGAGTGATAGAATGCAGACCTATAAGCAAAGATAAAAAATTTAGATTGATAAAGATATTAAAGAAAGCCGAACGCGTGGAAAAAGATTCTATGGATAGCGAAGTAGAGAGCGTTCTAAAAAGAGAAAAGCATGCTCCAGAAATGAGTATGGCTCAAACGGTTGAAGGAGAGTAAATATGATACAAACGCCAACCACTCTTAATGTAGCCGATAATACCGGCGTAAAGAAATTAAAATGTATTAAAGTTTTGGGCGGAAGCAGACGCAGATACGCCACTTTGGGAGATATAATAGTTTGTTCCGTTACAGATATTATACCGACTTGTTCTATAGAAAAAGGAAAAGTTGTAAAAGCCGTTATAGTTAGAGTAAAAAAAGAAGTTAGAAGAAATGACGGTTCATACATACGATTTGACGAGAATGCGGCGGTTATAGTGGACGATAAAAAAGAACCAAGAGGCAAACGCATATTTGGTCCCGTAGCGCGAGAGTTGAGAGATAAAGGCTTTATGAAAATAGTATCGCTTGCTCCTGAAGTAATATAAATGGTATGTAGAGGTTAATTATAATGATAAAGAAATTGAATTTAAGCAATACAAAATATAGAGTTAAAAAAGGAGATACGGTTGAGGTTATAACGGGAGAGCATAGCGGAAAAAGAGGCGAAGTTCTTTCAATCGATAGAGCAGCGGGCAGAGTTCTTGTAAAAGATGTAAATATGATAAAAAAAACGATGCCTAAATCTCAAGAAAACCAAAAAGGCGGCATAGTGGAAAGAGAGGCTTCTATACATATATCAAATGTAATGGTAGTCGATAAATCTGGAAAAGCTTCAAGAATAGGTATGAAAAATGTAGATGGAAAATTAAAAAGATATTCCAAAAAATCGGGAGAGGTTCTTGATAAATAGAGGTAATAATTATGTCAGTATTAAAAGATAGATACGAAAAAGAAATTAAACAGTCTATGTTAAAAGATATGAATCTTAATTCTATTATGGCTGTTCCTAAAATAGAAAAGATAATTATCAATATGGGAATAAGCATGGCTGTTTCGGATAAAAAATATGTCGATTCCGCGGTTGAAGAACTTACTCAAATAGCGGGGCAGAGAGCGATTATTACGAGGGCAAAAAAATCCATAGCAAATTTTAAATTGCGACAGGGAATGCCGATTGGATGCAGAGTAACTTTAAGAGGCGAGAGAATGTATGATTTTTTAGAAAGACTCATATTTATAGCTTTGCCTAGAGTTAGAGACTTTCAAGGAATTCCAAGAAGAGGATTTGATGGAAACGGTAATTATAATTTGGGTATAAAAGAGCATATTATATTCCCAGAGATAAGTTTTGATAAAACGGATGCCGTAAAAGGCTTAAATATAACTATAGTAACCACCGCAGATAATGACGATATGGCAAGAGTTCTATTAGAAAGAGTAGGTTTGCCGTTTCGCGCTGCGCCTAAAAGTCAGGAGAATAAATAATGGCTAGATTAGCGCTTAAAGTTAAAGCTACAAAAAAACAAAAATATAAAACGAGACAATATAATCGTTGTCCTATATGCGGAAGACCGCGAGCTTATATAAGACAATATAAAATGTGCAGAATATGTTTTAGAGATTTAGCTAATAAAGGTTTAATTCCAGGCGTGACTAAATCGAGTTGGTAATTTTTGGAGTTAAGGAGATTATAAATGAGTGTGCATGACCCTATAGCGGACGCTTTAACCGTTATCAGAAACGGTTGCAGAGCTAAAAAAGAAAATGTGACTATACCGTTTTCTAAAAAAATGGAAAATATACTTGAAATTTTGAAGAAAGAAGGTTATATTAACGACTTTAATAAAGTTGAAGTAAAGAATAAGAATTTCTTTCGTATTGAAATAGACTTAAAATATTATGAAGGAAGTTCTGTAATAGAAGGAATACAAAGAGTATCAACGCCGGGACTTAGAGTTTATACTTCGGTAGATACAATACCTCAAGTAAAAAACGGTTTTGGAATATCCGTAATATCAACAAGCAAAGGAGTTATGACGGATAAACAGGCGAGAAAAGAAAATGTCGGCGGCGAAGTTTTATGCTATGTATGGTAATGAGAGGATATTATAATGAGTAGATTGGCAAATAAACCTATACAGATTCCAGCGGGAGTCGATGTTAAAATTAACGGACATAAAATAACCGTTAAAGGCAAAAGAGGGGAGTTGACAAAAGATTTTTTTGATTATATAATATTTGAACTTGAAGGCAACGCTCTTTGGATTAAACCTCCTAAAATTGAAAGCGATAATGAAAAAGCCATTAAAGAAAATAAGGCTAAATATTCCGCTCAATTAGGTTTGGTATGGAAACTTATATATAATATGATTGAAGGCGTTAATTCGGGTTATAAAAAGGTTTTGCAATTAGAAGGCACAGGATATCGTTCTAATGTTCAGGGTAATATTATAACTCTGCAATTAGGTTTTTCAAACGATGTTAAAATGAAAATACCCGAAGGCATAAAAGTTACTGTAGAAAAGGATACAAAAATTATTATAGAAGGAAACGATAAAGAACAAGTTGGGGAGCTTGCTATGAATATTAAAAAGAAAAGACCTGTCGAGCCTTATAAAGGAAAAGGCGTTAGATTTGAAGGCGAATATATAAAACATAAAGAAAGCAAAAAAGCCGCTAAATAAGGGAGAAATTATGGGTTTAAGAGAAAAGATTAAATCTCAAAGAGAAAGAAGAAAGAGAAGCATTCGCATAAAGATAGAGGGAACTGCAGAGCGTCCAAGACTTACGGTTTATAAGAGCCTTAAATATATATCGGCTCAAATCGTAGACGATAGCAAAGGCATAACATTAGCGTCCGCTTCTTCGCAAGAAAAAGATATTAAAAGCGGTAAAAATATAGATGTGGCAAAAGAAATAGGCAAAACTTTAGCTTCAAGGGCGAAAGATAAAAATATAAACGAAGTCGTATTTGACAGAAACGGATATATATATCATGGAAAAGTAAAATCTTTAGCCGATGGAGCTAGAGAAGCGGGATTAAAATTTTAAGGAGCGGATTTTTAATGAGCAATAATCATCATAACGAAGAAAAAAATATGTATGAAGAGCGTCTTATAACTCTTAACAGAGTCGCTAAAGTTATGAAAGGCGGAAGAAGATTTAGATTTGCCGCTTTGATGGTTTTGGGAGATAAAAAAGGACATGTAGGATTGGGATATGGTAAAGCTAACGAAGTTCCAGACGCTATTAGAAAAGCTATAGAACAGGCTAAAAAAAATATGATAGAAGTTAATTTGAAAGGCGAGACTATACCTCATAACACCGTTGGAATATTTAGAAGCAGTAGAATAATTATGAAACCAGCATCTAAAGGAACGGGAGTTATTTCAGGCGGTCCCGCTAGAGCGGTATTTGAATTGGTTGGAGTTAAAAATATACTTTCAAAATCTCTTGGAAATAATAACGCTATGAATTTGGCTAAAGCCGCTTTTGAAGGACTTAAATCTTTGAAAACCGTAGAGCAGATGGCTAATAAGAGAGGCGTTAGTATAGAACAAATTTATGGGAAGGTGGAATAAATGTCTAAAGTTATTATAAAATTAGTTAAATCTCCCATAGGGTATGAAAAATCTCAAAGAGATACAGTTGTAGCTTTGGGATTTAAAAAGAGAAGAAGAATAGTCGAGCATGAAGCCACTCCTCAAATAAAAGGAATGATAAATAAAATTTCGCATCTTCTTAAAGTGGAATATAAGTGAGGTTTGTATAAATGGCACAGGAAAATACAAAAATATTAAGCGCTCCAAAAGGCTCAAGCAAGAAAAAGCATAGGGTAGGACGCGGACAAGGTTCTGGTTGGGGATGCACGGCAGGAAGAGGAGATAAAGGCGCTCAATCTCGAGCTGGTTATAGCAGAAGAGCGGGTTTTGAAGGTGGACAGATGCCTTTGCATAGAAGAATTCCAAAAAGCGGTTTTAATAATTCGGCTTTTAAAAAGTCGGTAAATATTATTAATGTAGGCGAATTGGATTCTATAGGCTCTAATGAAATATCGCGAGAGACTTTATTAAAGTTGGGTTATTTATCTTCTAAAAGAGATTATATAAAACTTCTCTCTATGGGAGAGGTTAAAAACGCCGTTAATATTACCGTTGATATAGCAAGTAAAAAGGCTATAGAAAAGATTGAAAAATCGGGCGGTAAGGTTATAATAAACGAGCGTAAAAAATATGTTAGAGAGAAAAAAGATATTAAATCTTAATAGGGTAATTAAATGTTTAAATCATTAACTAATATATTTAGAGTGCAGGAATTAAGAGACAGAATTTTATATACTGTTATGGCTATTTTGGTTTATAGAATAGGAAGCCATATACCTACTCCTGGAATAGACCCGACTGCTCTTTTAGAATTTCTATCTTCAGCTCAAGGCGGAGGCGGACTCTTGACTATTATGGATTTATTTTCAGGCGGAGCTTTATTTAGATTTTCAATATTAGCTTTGGGAATTATGCCTTATATATCCGCTTCTATTATTATGCAACTTCTTGGAGTAGTTATTCCCGCTTTAGAGAGAATGCAAAAAGAAGGAGAAAGCGGAAGAAAGAAAATAAATCAATATGTTAGATATTTAGCTTTAGTTCTTTGTATAATACAATCGGCTGCTATGGCAAGTTGGATTCAGAGCATAAATGAAGGCGCTATGATATATATGAATCCTGGATTAGGTTTTGTTCTTATAGTTGTCGCTACCGCTACCGCTGGAACTATGTTTTTAATGTGGCTTGGAGACCAAATTACAGAAAGAGGACTTGGAAACGGAATTTCGGTTATAATATTTGCTGGAATTGTCGCTCGTATTCCCGCTGGCGTTTACGATATGATTCAGAAAAAAGATAGCGAATATTTGAATTCTTTAGTTATAGTTCTTTTCTTTATAATATTTGCCATAGTTATTTTTTGCGTAGTTTATGAAGAAAGCGGACAGAGAAGGATTCCTGTTCAATACGCTAAAAGAGTGGTTGGAAGAAAGGTTTTTGGCGCTCAATCAACTCATATACCTTTTAAGATTAATCCATCTGGAGTTATACCTATAATATTTGCTTCGGCGTTAATGGCAATTCCCGCTCAAATAGCGAGTTTGACTAGAGGAATTCAATGGAGATGGCTTGATGCTTTGCTTAGATTTTTCTCTTATGGAAGTTGGGCTTATATAATTTTGTATTGTTTGCTCGTTATAATGTTCGCTTATGTATATACTTCGGTGCAATTTAATCCAGACGATATAGCGGAAAATTTGAAAAAGCAAGGCGGTTTTATACCGGGTTATAGACCTGGAACTCAAACGGCAGAATATCTTAAAACGGTATTGGGAAGAATAACTATAGGAGGCTCTATATTTTTAGCTGCTATAGCGGTATTTCCTGACCTTATGTCGAAGATTCCGATATTTGCTCCTTTTAAGGGAAGTAATAATTCATTGGTTTATTTAATGGGCGGAACTTCCGTAATGATTAGCGTAAGCGTTGCTGTTGAGTTATTAAAACAAATTGAGTCATATTTGCAAATGCATAATTATGACGGAATATTAAAAAAATCTAAAGTGCGAAGGTAAATTATGGCTGAAAAAGAAACTATTGAAGTTGAGGGAATTGTAGTAGAGCCTTTGCCAAACGCTACTTTTAGAGTTGAGCTTGAAAACGGGCATAAAATATTGGCTCATATATCTGGGAAAATGCGTATGAATTTTATTCGTATTCTTCCAGGCGATAAGGTGACTATAGAGATGTCTCCCTATGATTTAACAAAGGGAAGAATAATTTATCGTTATAAGTAAATAAACGGAGAATAATTATAATGAAAGTAAAAAGTTCGATAAAAAAACGATGTAATGATTGCCAAATTGTTAAGAGAAAAGGCATTATTAGAGTTATATGTAAAAAAAATCCAAGACATAAACAAAAACAAAAATAATTTTTAAGGAAGTTTTTAATAAGGAGAAAATAAATGGCTCGATTAATGGGTGTTGAAATAAGAAATAATAAAAGAATAGAGATAGCGCTTACCGACATATACGGAATAGGAAGAACTTTAGCTCATGTAATATGCGATAAGGCTAATATAGATTATTCCGTTAAGGCTAAAGATTTGACTGACGCTCAAATTACAGCTTTAAGAGATGCTATAGAATCGACTACTAAAGTTGAAGGCGATTTGAGAACGGAATTATTTAATAATATAAAACGATTAAAAGATATTCACTCTTATAGAGGAATGCGACATATTAAGAGGCTTCCCGTAAGAGGACAGAGGACGAGAACAAATTCAAGAAATGCAAGAGGCGGAGGAGCCAGAAAAGCTATAGCGGGCAAGAAAAAAGCTCCTGGTAAGAAATAATTTTAATGGAGGAACAATTTAGTGGCAACTCAAAGAGTTAAAAAAACTGTAAAAGATAAAAAAGTTAAAAGAGATAAAAAGGTAGAGGCTTTTGGAATAGTGCATATAAAAGCTAGTTTTAATAATACTATAGTTACAATAACCGACCGTAATGGCAATACTTTATCATGGGCAAGCGCTGGTTTGGATGGAGATTATAAAAGCAGTAAAAAATCCACTCCGTTTGCCGCTCAAATTGCAAGCGAAAAAGCTTCTAAAAAAGCTTTTGAAATGGGCGTTCGCGAGGTTGATGTGTATGTAAAAGGTCCTGGTATGGGCAGAGAAAGTTCTATAAGAGCCGTTGAATCTTCGGGTTTAAAGGTCAAACTTATTAAAGATGTTACTCCGATGCCTCATAACGGATGTCGTCCGAAAAAGAGAAGAAGAATATAATTGCGCTATAAATAGGAGTTAATAAATTATGGCAAGATACAGAGATGCAAGCTGCAGATTATGCCGCAGGGAACGAATGAAACTTATGTTAAAAGGCGATAGATGCGTTACTGCAAAATGCGCTATAACTAAAAGAAGAGAAGTTCCAGGTCCCGTTAATCGTAAAATGAAACAATTATCGGAATACGGCGTTCAGATGAGAGAAAAACAAAAAGTTAAAAGAATATACGGTATTTTAGAAAAGCAATTTAGAAATTACTATCAAGAAGCTACTCGTATAAGCGGGGTTTCAGGCGAAAATTTACTTAGATTATTAGAATTGCGTTTGGATAATGTCGTTTATAGATTAGGACTTGCTAAAAGCAGGTCTCAAGCTAGGCAATTTGTCTATCATGGATTTATTTCCGTTAATGGCAAGAGAATGACAATTCCTTCTTATTGCGTAAAAGTCGGAGATAAAATTTCAATTACCGATAGAGGAAACGCTATAGGACAAGTTAAAGAGATAGTAGAGGATTTAAAAAGCGAATATGTTCCCGCTTGGCTTAGTTTAGATTTGTCTAATAAAACGGGCGAAATTGTAACTTTGCCTATAAGAGAGCATATAGAATATCCTATTAACGAACAGCTCATAATTGAGTATTATTCTAAATAAACGGCATAAGAGGTATTATAAGAATGGCATTAAAAGAAATATTGGAATCTATAAGGCATCCGCATAAAGTCACTTTTGAAGCTAAAGATTTGACTTCTAATTATGGCAAATTTATAGCTCAACCTTTTGAAAGAGGATATGCCGTTACTATAGGTAACGCTTTAAGAAGAGTATTATTATCTTCGATACCAGGATACGCCATCACGGCTATTAAAATAAAAGATGTAAGCAATGAATTTGAAAATGTGGAAGGTATGAAAGAAGACACGATAGTTATGATAATGCATCTTAAAAATGTCGTTGTTTCTCTTCCCGACCATATAGAGAGTAAAACTATTCATGTAAAAAAAGAAGGTCCTTGTATTATAACGGCTAAAGATTTGGTTGAATCCGACTCTGAAGTAAAAGTTTATAATCCAGATTATTATATAGCGACAATATCCGAAGGTTATAGTTTTGAAATGGATATTCAAATAGACGGAGGCTATAGTTATGTGCCAGCCGAAGTATCCGCAGAATTGATAAGCGATATTAACGCTATAGTAATAGACGCTATATATTCTCCTATAGTAAGCGTAAATTATAATGTGGAAGATATAAGAGTAGGGCAGAGAATAGATTATGGAAGGCTCACTTTAGAAATAGAAACTAAAGGAAATATAGCTCCAGATAAGGCGCTATCTTGGGCAGCTAAAATATTGAAAGATAATTTGCTTTGTTTTATGTTGCCAGAAGAAGCAAATGAAGATGATGAAAAATTAGAAGAAGCTCCAAAGGATTCTATTTTAGATGTTTTGAAAGATAAACATGTTGAAGAAGTAGAATTCTCAATAAGAACCGCTAATTTTTTAATTTCATCCGATTTGAAAACTCTCGATAAAGTGGCTTTAAAATCCGATAGCGATTTATTAAGACTTACGGGAGCTAATGAAATGATTATCGAAGAGATTAAAGAAAAACTTGAAGAATACGGCGCTCATCTTGGAATGAGAAGAATGATATAAAATAAATAATTAAATTAAGGATAATAAAATGAGACATAGAGTAAGCGTTAAAAAATTTAATAGAACAAGCGCCCATAGAAAAGCTATGCTTTCAAATATGCTAACTTCTCTTTTAAAATATGAGAAAATAGAAACTACTAAAGAAAAGGGCAGAGCTATAAAACAATTAGCCGACAAAATTATTTATAGAGCAAAAACCGATAATATTCATAATAGAAGAATAATAGCAAGATATGTAAAAGACGAAACTATATTGAGGAAATTATTTAAAGATATTGCCCCAAGATATTTAGATAGAAACGGCGGTTTTGTGAGAAAAATTTTGTCGTATAAAAGATTTGGAGACGCTGCCGATATGTGCGTGGTTATGCTTTGCGATGGTTCGTCTAATAAAACTGAAATAAAAAAATAGAAAAATAAATATAATGAATACTAATTTATAAATCTAATATAAATATATAATGTTTATATGCTTTAAAAGTATATTATTATTGAGGAGCGCTTATGTCTATAAACGAAGCAAATACAATTGAAGAAAATATTGAGGCTAATGCGGCGGATAATACGGAAGCTAAACCCGTTAAAGTTAGGAGTGTTAGAAAAAAAGTCGTAAAAGCTATTTCCGTTAATACTGAAAATATTTCTAATAACGAAGAGAATGCAATTTCGCAGGAAGATAATAATATTGAATATGAAGAGGTTCAAAGTATAAAAAGACCTCAAGATATTATTTATATAAATAAATTAAGCGGTTTGACATTTGAAGAATTATTAGAATTTGCAAACGGCTATGGCGTAAGAAGAGATACTAATGTTCGCCGTCAGGAATTAATGCATTTAATATTGAGAGCGCATCTTAACTCGGGCGGAAAAATTGAAGCGGAAGGAACTTTAGAAGTTTTGCCAGACGGTTTTGGTTTTTTAAGGTCTAAAAATACAAATTATTTATCGGGGCATGACGATATATATATAGCTCCAACTCAAATAAGATTATTCGGATTAAGAACGGGAGATGTAGTCGGCGGAGAAGTTCGTCCTCCTAAAGATAATAGCCCAGAAAAATTTTTTGGACTTTTAAGAATAGAGAGAGTAAACGGAGATAAGCCAGAGAATTTATATAAAAGACCTATATTTGATAAGCTAACGCCGATATTTCCAAACGAAAGAATAAATTTAGAATTTGCGCCAAATAAAATTTCAACTCGAATAATAAATTTAGTCTCTCCTATAGGAAAAGGACAGAGAGGTTTAATTGTCTCGCCTCCAAAAGCGGGAAAAACTATGATGCTTCAAGAGATTGCAAACGCTATTTGCAGAAATTATCCCGATATAAAACTTTTTATACTTCTTATAGACGAAAGACCAGAAGAAGTTACCGATATGAAGAGAAATGTTCCAGAAGCTGAAGTTATAGCTTCAACTTTTGACGAACCGCCAGAAAAACATTGTCAAGTTTCTGAAATGGTTTTAGAGAAAGCTAAACGGTTGGTTGAAAATAAACATGATGTTGTTATTATATTAGATTCTATAACCAGACTTTCAAGAGCTTATAACTTAACCGTTCCAGCAAGCGGAAAGATACTTACAGGCGGAGTCGATTCAAACGCTTTGCATAAACCAAAAAGATTTTTCGGAGCCGCTCGTAATATAGAAGACGGAGGTTCTTTGACAATAATCGCGTCCGCTTTAGTCGATACGGGAAGTAGAATGGACGATTATATTTACGAAGAGTTTAAAGGCACGGGAAATATGGAACTTCATTTAGACAGAAAATTTGCAAATAGAAGATTATTCCCAGCGATAGATATAGATTCTTCTTCCACTCGAAGAGACGATTTGCTTTTAAGCGATGAAGAGCTTGCTAAAATGCGACTTATAAGAAACGCTCAAAGTATTAACGGCAATGTTGACGAATACGGAATTATAGAAAAAGTTATTGATAAAATGAGTTCCACTAAAAATAATTTTGAATTTCTTAAATTATTAAATTCATAATTTTAAGGATTTAATATGTCCGAAGACTCGCATAAGAATTCTAAAGATAAAGAATTATTCGAGTTTTATTTAGAGCATGGATATTTTCCTGAAGATTTAAATAATAAATTTCAAAAAAAATTAAAAGAGAATTCTAAAAATCAAAAAGTAAATCAAAATAAAAAAAATATTAATCTCAATAAAAATAATTTAAAAAATAAAAATAATTATGATAAAGATAATAATTATAGCGAAAAAGATAAAGAAATATTTTTAAATGCGATTAAAAATCTTGATTGCTCAAATCATATAAAAAATACTAATAATATTGAAAAAAAATATCCAAAATTTAAACCTAATTTAAAAAATGTAATTCCTCAAGATACTTTGGATTTGCATGGGCTTACGCGCGAAAGAGCATTGCATAGCGTAAAGAAATTTATTTTTGAAGCTAAAAGAAATAAATTAAAAGTAATTCTTATAATACATGGAAAAGGATTTAGAAGCGAAAATAAAATTTCTGTTTTGAAAGATTTGGTAGAATATTATATAGCGACAGAAGGAAAATATTATATAAAATATTCTACAGAAGCCCCCGCTCGACTTGGAGGAGGCGGCGCAAAATTAATTTATCTTCATAGCAATGATTAATTAGTATTTGTTAATATATCTTCAAGTTTTTTGTTTGTATAAAAATCCGATTTTACTTTTGAAACTATATCTATAGTAGTTTTTTTAGATATTTTTAAAGTTTTTTCCGTAAATAAATCGTAATTATTTTTTAGAAGTTTTAAGGTTTCATGTCCCATTAATACCGAAACTAAACAGAATCGTCTATAACCTTGAGCTTTTTTTTCTATGCTCATAATATATTCTATTGAAGATTTAAATTCATTATTTGCGCTTTCTATCATTTTATTTAAAACTTCAAGCGATTTATCCATATAAGCTTTATCTTCAAAATAAGGAGCGGGATTTTCATTATCGAAAAGAGAAGAGGGCCAGAATATTCTTTTTTCTTTGTAATCAATTTTAGCGTCTTTTATTATATTAATTTTTTGTAAAAATATTCCAAGCCTTTTTGCTTTTTCTTTGTCTAAATTTAATCCGTCTAATAACCTTGTTATTTCGGTTAAATATAATCCGACAGTTCCCGCGACATAATAGCAGTAATCGTTTAAGTCGTCAAAGCTTGAAATTATATGGTCTTGATAATAAATCATTCCATAGCCCATTTCTTTTAAGTATGATATAGATATATTTCTTATATCCAAAGGAAAATTGAAAAAAACTTTAAGAACAATATCTATATTTTCTATAAGAATTTTATCGTTTTCGTTTATTGTTTTGCTTATCACTACTTTTTTAAAATTCTCTATATTTTCCATATTTGCAGTTTTTAATATATTTATAAATCCCGTTATCAAAGTTTCTTTATCTTTAATTTCATGCATAGAATCTTCAATAGTGTCAATTATTCTTGCAAGCAAATATTGAACTTCGACTTTTATTTTTTTATTTTTATCAAGAAGAGGAATCGCCAAAGCAAAACTTCTTGAAACTAAATCGAGTAAATATTTTGTAGTAATTTTATTTGCCATATTAATTCCTATTCGTCAATTTTTTTTAATAAAGAAACGCAATGAACGGCTATTCCTTCTCCTCTTCCTATCGCGTCCATTCTTTCGTTTGTTTTAGCTTTTATTGAAACATTTTCTATTTTAGTTTTTAAGGCTTTAGATAAATTTTCTCTCATAGAATCTATATAATCTCTTAATTTTGGTTTTTCAAGTATAATTGTAATATCCGTATTTGAAATCATATATTCTTTTTCTTCCATTAATTTAATTGTCTCTTCTAATAATTTTATTGAAGAAATATCTTTATATTTATTATCGTTATCGGGAAAATGGCTTCCTATATCGCCAAGCGCCAAAGCTCCAAATATAGAATCTATCAAAGCATGCGAGATAACATCCGCATCGGAATGTCCTTTTAATCCTAATTCGTAAGGAATTTCTATTCCCGCCAAAATTAATTTTCTGTTTTTTTCAAATATATGAGAATCATAACCGTATCCTATTATCATTGTATTATCCTAATATTTATAATATAAAAATTATACTAAAATGATTATATTTGTCAAATAAATATTATAAAGCCGTAAAATTAGATTTTTTATAATTTTGAACTATTGATATATTTTTTAATCAATGTTAAAAATTTCTATAAATTAAAAAAATTTAAATTAATTATATTGACTTTATTTTAAAAGATTGTATAATAATAGTTAATAAATATTTAAATTATTTTGTTGACAAAAATTTTTAAATGCTTTATAATATTGTTAAATTAAATTAATCAATATTGAAAAAAAAATTAAAATAAACTATTGACTAATTTTTAAACTTATTGTATAAATTAAAAGTTAGTTAAAAAATATTTAAATTGTTATTGACAAAATTTTTTAGATATTGTATAATTTAAAATATAAATAAAAAAAGTGATGGAAAATTTATATGAGATTTAAAAACATTGTAAGTATGTTGAACAGTACAGTACAGTACAGTACAGTACCATAAGTTTAAACTTTTCAAAAATAAATCAATCGAAAAAATTATTAAAATTTTGTCCGTTTCTTTCGGATACATTAATCGCGATAACTTATCGGGAGAGAAGAAACCCGATTTTGTTATAAATAAAAAATTTTTCATAAAAGGAGATAACAAAATGAAAAAAATTAAAAAATTTCTTCTAACAATTGCAATGACGATGATTTTTAGCGTATCGGCATTTGCGGCAAGTGGGTTCGAGTTTTTATTGAATGTGCCTTTCGGGTTGAATGTTGGACTTCCTACTAAAGAAACTAAAGATATGTTTGGAAGTGACAATCTCACTCATATGGGCGCTGATGTTGGTGTTGACGCTCAAATCGGCTATATGATTTCAGTTAAAGAAGGTTTCGGAATAAGCCTATTGGCTGAATTGGGCTATAGTTTTGATTCGTATGGTTATGGATACAAAACAATCACACCAGAAGCTAAAGCTAGTTATTGGCAATACTATCATAGTTTCAAATTGGGACTACTTCCTAAATTCAATATTGGTGTTGGCAAAGGAGCGATAGCCATAGGAATTGGAGGAGGAGCTAAAATCCCTCTTGCTGGAAAATCAAAAATAACTGCTACTATAGGAGGTGTAGAAGCAAAAACTGAGGTTGACCTTAAAAGACAAGATATAGTTGATTTATTCTCTCCTTCAGTTATCGGCTATTTGAAAGTGACTTTCGATTATTATTTGTTCTTTACCGATAATATAGGAATGAATTTCGGCTTATATTTGGGCGGAGATTTTGCACCAAAATCTCAAAGAATTGGAGTCAATGCATTTGACTTTGGGCTTCAATTAGGATTTAGATTTGGTCCGAAAGTTTAAAAATCTTTTTCAAAATTTTTCATATAAATTCTAAAACACTTGATTTGCGGTTTATACTTAATTGTATAAACCGTTTTTTATTGAATAATGACAAAGAGTAAGATAAATTTTAACTTTCTTTTAATAAAAGAATTAATATTTGTCGTTGACATAAAATAGATTTATCAATCCCAATGCAGTTGTATTATCTTTGTAATTTTCTGACAATTTTTTTAATTCGTTTATTGAGTTTTCTATATTATCAATTTTCATTATATCAAAAATTCCTTCTTCAACAGAATTATATTTTTTTGATAAAAGTTCGCACATAGAATTTGTGGCGATAAAATAATTATGATTTTTATTTCGTCTCGCTCCTTCTATTGAAATGTAATGTCCTCCGCCAGCGCATGCGCAATTTTCTAAACCGTAGCCGTTAATATGGTCTTTAGTTATTTGCATAGCTTTATCTTTATCTACCGCAAAAACTTTTGAATCTCCCGCATGAAAAATAAAAACGCCCGCGAATTTATGATATAATATTCCCGCTATTGAAGCTCCCGACATAGCTTTAATTTTATCGTCTGCCGATTCTCTTGCCGCGTTTACTTCAAGTTTAATAAAATTATGCATTATCCAATTTATAATTTCTTGTTCTCCGACTGTTTCAATTAAATCTAAAAAATTTTCGTTATAAGTTTTAACGGCTAATTTTGAAGCGAAAGTATCTCCCAAACCGTCAGCTATAAGTCCAAGCGCAGAGCCTTCTATTGAATTTATAAAATGGCTATAATTATTTTGTTCGTTTATTATTAAAGGATTTCCCGATATTGCCTCGCTATTAAATAAAATCGTATCTGTATTTATTTTTGAATTTGCGCCTTTATTTGTAAAACAAAAAATATTCATAAAAATTTTTCCTTAAAATTAAAAATGTTATAATTGTTTAATATTATAAATAATTAAAAAATTTTATCAATATAATTTTAAATTTAATATCTTAACTCTGAAATTATAACGCCCGCTAAAGTTAATGCAATGCCTACAATTGCAATAATCGTTATATGTTCTTTCAATTAAATTCTCTTTTAAGAAAATCGCTTTTTATTTTATTAATTCTTCTATTATTGACTTAAATACATTATATTTTAATTTGTCAAAGTTTAAATAAAAAATTATTTACTTAAAAATTCTATTTCTTGATGCATGAGCCAAAGCGATTGCCACAGCGTCCGCGGTATCGTCTTGAATTATTTTTGAATTCGTAAATAAATTAATCATTTTTATAACAGCGTTTTTATTGGCGTTTCCATTTCCTGTTATTTGAGATTTCACTTCTTTAGGTTTATATTCTTTAAAATCAATATTGTTTACGGTTAATGCAAGTATTATAATTCCTCTCGCTTCAGCAACTTTTAGAGCGGTTGTTGAATTCTTTGAAAAAAATAATTCTTCTATAGCCGCATTGTCGGGTTTTATTTTTTTTATTAAATTATTTAAATCGTCATATATTTTTTTTAATCTTTGATTATATTCCATTTCTTTAAAAGTTTCGATAAGTCCCGATTCTACTATTCTATAAATTGAATTTTTTGATTCTATAAAAGCGTATCCGCATCTTGCAAATCCAGGGTCTATTCCTAATGTTATCATTATAGATTTTTATTTATTATAATTTTATTTTTATTCTTCTATAAGATTGTCGGTAATTTCTAAATTAGTAGCGACTGCCGAAACATCGTCATGGTCTTCAAATAAAGAAATAATTTTCATAACTTTTTTAGCTTCATTTTCTGCAATAGTCATATTATTGTCGGCGACTCTAACTATCTCGGCGCTTTCAGGTTCTATTCCTTTTTCTTTTAACGCATCAACTATTGAAGAGAGAGATTCCATAGGTCCCGTTATAGTAAATACTTCTCCGTCCTGTTCTATATCTTCCGCTCCCGCATCCAAAACTATATCCATTAAACTTTCTTCCGTATTTCCAGCAGAAGGAATCATAACAATCGCTTTTTTCTTAAATTGCCAAGAAACGCTTCCGTTTTCCGCCAAATTTCCTCCGTTTTTACTGAATATAGACCTAATTTCCGCAGCGGTTCTATTTTTATTATCGGTAGCGACATCCACTATAATTGCCACTCCGCCTGGAGCGTATCCTTCGTAAGATATTTCTTCTATCGTAGCGCCGTCTCCTCCGCCTACTCCTCTTTTTATAGCTCTGTCTATATTATCGTTAGGCATATTTGTGCCTTTCGCTTTAACTATAACCATTCTCAATCTTGCATTTTGAGACGGGTCAGGGCTTCCTCCCTCTTTCACGGCAATAGTTATTTCTTTTGCTATTTTAGACCAAATTTTTCCTCTTTTTGAATCGTTTGCGGCTTTTTTATGTTTAATACTTGCCCACTTGGAGTGTCCTGACATTTTTGCACCTCTATTAATTTTTTATTTAAGATTTATTATTTAATTTACAACTATTATATAATAAAAATTAATTACTGTCAAATACTTTTTTAAGTTATAAAAATAAAAATATTATAAATTTTATTCTATATAACAATAATTAAATTTATGCCTTCCTAAAGGATTAAGAACGACTCCTTTCAATTTTGGGCTAATCATTAAAGCGTCCGCTCTGTAATATAGAGGAATTATTGGCATTTCGTCCATTAAAATACTTTCCGCTTGTCTCATTGCATCCATTCTCACTTTATTATCGGGAGATTGTTTTGCCATTAAAATTAATCTATCATAATTTGCATTTGCAAAACCGCTATGATTTATTCCGCCATAACTAAGCATAACATCGAGCATTGTCATTGGGTCGTTATAATCGCCCGTCCATCCCATTCTTGATAATTGATAATTTTTTTCTATTAAAGATTGCAAAGTTATAGGAAAATCTTCTATTATTAATTGAACTGTAACATTTAAATTATCTTTCCACATTTGCTGAATTGCTTCGCCTACTAAAACATAAATTCCTGGCGAAACTTTTAATTCTAATATCGGATAATTTTCTCCGTTAGGATAACCCGCTTCTGACATTAGAGATTTTGCTTTTTTAATATTCTCTTTATAATTATTAATATCTATATAATCTCCCGATTCGCTTCTAAAAGTTCCGTTTAATCCTCTAACTTGAGTAGGAACGAAAGCTCCCGCTGGAATTTGTCCGCCTTTAGTTACATTTGAAACTATATAATTTCTGTCTATTGCGAGGGCGAGCGCTTGTCTAACTCTTTTGTCTTTTAAGGCTTCGTTTGTTATATTTAATTCTAAATAATAAGTTCCCAAGCCGTAATTTGCAGCAATATAACCTTCAGATTTAAGATTTTCTATTTCCGCAGCTGGAGGTTCTAAAGCGGAAAAATGAATCGTTCCGTTTTTAAGTCCCGCTACCGCCGTATTTGGGTCGCTCATTATAATAAAAGTTATCTCTTTTGCAATTTGCTCTTCTTTAGAATAATAATTTGTATTAACGGAAAAAACTATTTTTTGGTCTGCAAGTCTTTCAGTCATTTTATAAGGTCCGTTTCCTATATAGGTTTCAGGGTTTAAAGTCCATTCGTCTTTATAAGTTTCTATAATATCTTTACGAACAGGCATAAAAATTCCCGTAGAGGCTATAAACTCTAAAAAATACGCGGTCGGATTTTCTAAAATAACTTCAAGAGTATAATCGTCTATAGCCTTAACTCCTAAATTATTATAATCCATTATTCCCGCGTTAATTTCTTTAGCGTTTTTAACAACTTCCATCATATAAGCGTATTCGGCGGCGACATTTTGGTTAACCGCTCTTTTCCAAGAATATTCAAAATCGTTTGCAGTAATTGGTTTTCCATCGCTCCATTTTGCATTCGTTCTCAAATGAAAAGTATATTTAAGTCCGTCATCCGATATAAACCAACCTTCAGCAACCGCTCCAACAACATTATTATTTGAATCGAGTTTTGTTAAACCTTCAAAAGCATGAATTATATAAACGGACACAACGCTTATAGAGTTTAAAGTTGGGTCCATAGTTTTAGGTTCAGCTCCCATATTAACGACTATAGAATCCGAAACAGTTTTATTTTTACAAGAAATAGCGAAAGCGCTTAAAATAATTAGTAAAAAAATAATAATCTTTTTCATTTTTATATCTCCGAATTAAAATTTTACAAATTATATTTAATTAATTTATAAAGTCAATATAAAATTCTATGAATAATAATACTTTAGATAATTATATTTTATAAATATAGTTTTTACTAAAAATTAATTTGATAATTTATTTTTTAAAATATATAATCAATAACATTATGAAAAAAAATATTTTTACTAAAAAATCAAATATTGAAAATATAGAAGAAATTGCATCTTTTTTATGCGATATTTTAAAAAACGGCGATTTGATAATAATGAAAGGAAATTTAGGATTTGGGAAAACTACTTTTGTTAGAATATTTGCAAAATTACTTAAAAGCGATGATGTTGTAAGCAGTCCTTCTTTTACTTTAATAAACGAATATGATATAATTCTTAAAAACGAAGAAACTATATTAAGACATGTCGACCTTTATAGACTTTCTTCTGAAGACGAACTTAATAATATAGGATTTAAAGATAAAATTAAAGAAAGAGGAATTACAATGATTGAATGGGGCGATAAATTTGAAAGCTATTTTGATAAACCGTATTACGAACTTGAAATTGAAATGATTGAAAATGAAGAAAATAGCCGATTATATAGGATAAATTTAATTCAATGAAAAAACTAAAAAAAATTATTTTTGTTAAAATTTTATTATTATTTTTATTAACTTTATTTAATTCCTGCTCAAATAATAATATTGAAAAAGAAACTATAATATTGGCAAAAACAAAAATTTCTTCTTTGGATATAGCTATAGGAGATAATATAATTTACGAAGTTAAAATTATTTCAAAAAAAGAAATTGATTATAAATTTGAAGATATTTCATTTGACGAAAGAGCGAGTCAAACGAGAATAATCGAAGTTGAAAACGAAACAAAAAATATCGGAAATTATAAAGAAAGAATTATAAAATATAGAATCGGTTTTTACGATATTGGACGATTTGTTATTTTTCCTTTTAAGATTTCTTACAATTATAATAATCAATACAAAGAATTAAACGGAGACGATATTAATATTTTAGTTAATTCTTTTTCTGACGGCGAGATTTTGCCTCCTTTAAAATCTACTCTTTCTATTCCTATGACAAAATATTTTTTTATAATTATTTTAATGTCTGCAATTGTTTTATCTGCGATTATAATTTTAATATTATTTATAATTAAATATTTAAAGAAAAAATTTAAAGAGAAAGCTATTATAAAAGAAGACGAAGAGGCTTTAAACGATTTAAAAAATATAGATTATAAAATTTACTTTAATGAAAATAAATTTGCAGAATATTATTTTGAATTAACTTTTATATTTAAAAGATATTTAACAAAAAGATTTTTATTTAATATAGAAGATATGACAACGAGCGAAATTAATCAATTATTCGATAAGAAAGAATTTAAAAAAAGCGATTATATAATAAATATGCTTAAAAACTCCGACTATGTTAAATTTGCAAAACAAATTCCTAAAATTGAAACTATGCAAAAAGATTATGATTTTTGTAAAGATTATATAATTGAAAACGGCAATTTATATAACGCTTTAAAAATTGAAGAAAAAGAAAAGAAAATTCGGTTAAAGAAATTAAAGAGATTAAAAAGAAAGAAAAAAGATATTATAGGAATTATTAAAAATTAAAATGAACGAATACGATTTAAAAGACACTATAGTCGCTCTTTCAACTCCATTCTCAAAAAGCGCATTGGCTGTAGTTAGAATGTCGGGCGGTAAATCTTTAGAAATCGCTTCAAAAATTTGTTTTTATGCAAATAATGAAAATAATAATATAAAAAATTTTGAACATAGAAAAAGTTATTACGCGTTAATAAAAGACGAAAATAATAATCCTATAGACGAGTTAATTTTACTTACAACATTATCTCCGAATACTTTTACCACCGAAGATACGGTTGAATTTATTTGTCATGGAAGTATTGTAGTTATAGAATCTTTGATTAATTTGATAATAAGAAACGGAGCGCGAGCTGCAAATAAAGGAGAGTTTACTTATAGAGCTTATATAAATGGAAGAATTGGAATAAGCGAAGCCGAAGCCGTGCATGATTTGATAGATTCAAATAATAAACTTATGGCGGAAGCGAGCGTTTATAAAATGAGAGGAAGATTAACAAGAGAGATAGACAAATTAAGAGAAAATATAAAAAACTCTCTTATGTTAGTTTATGGCGAGATTGATTTTCCCGAAGACGAAACCGAAAATTTTTCCTACGATAAACTTATTAATAATTTTTATAATATAAAAAAAGATATAGAAAATATTTTAAGTAATTCAAAAAAAGTAGAAAATCTTATAAACGGAATAAAAGTAGCGATTTTGGGAAAAGTAAACGCGGGCAAAAGTAGTATTTTTAATATGATTTTAGAAAAAGACAGAGCAATAGTTTCGTCAGTTGCGGGAACTACGAGAGATTTTTTGAGCGAAAATATTTATATAGAAAATATTCCTTTTTATTTAATGGATACTGCGGGATTTCACAAAGAAACAAATAACGATATTGAAATTGAAGGAATAGAGAGAGCGAAAAAATGCGCTTACGAATCAAATATAATAATCGCGGTTTTTGACGGAAGCGATAAAGCGAGCGAAGACGATATTAATTTAATTAAATTTTTAGAAACATTAAAAGATAAAGAAATAATTTATTTGATTAATAAAAGCGATATAAAAAATAATTTTGATTATAATCTTAAAAATTCTATTATCAATATAAGCGCTAAAACCGAAGAAGGAAAAGAAGAATTATTTTTTGCCTTGAAAAATTATATTAAAGATAGCGATATTCAAATATTTAATAAAGAAAGCTATGTTAATAATAGAGAGAGAGGATATTTGGAAAACGGAATTAAACAACTTGATATATGCATTGAAAAAGCGAAGCAAAATTATTCTTTAGACGAAGTAGCCGAAGAGATGAATATTTTAAATAATATTTTAGGAAATGTAAGCGGAAAGATAGACGCCGAAGAAGTTATAAACGAAATATTTAAAAATTTTTGTATAGGAAAATAATTCTTAATAATAAAATTTAGAAATTTAATTTATTTATAAATTCAATAAACTCTTTGCCAATTCAGAATCTATGATTATAGTATTCAAATATTTTCCAATTAAAGCCGAATAAACCGCTTTTGATTTTACCAATCCCGAAGCTACTCCGACTACATTTTTTATCTTTTTCAAATCGGATAATTTTGCTCCTATTATTCTGTTATTAATATCTATATCTAATTCTTTTCCGTTTATATCGTAATAATGAGCGCAAATATCTCCAATCGCTCCTTCGTTTTTTATTTTATTTAATTCCTCTTCGCTTATATATCCCGTTTTATACAAACTGTTATTTTTTAATTCTACGCATCCTATTCCCACAAATGCAATATCTAAATTCGATATTTTTTTAAGAATATTTTTTATCGTATTATCGTTCATTAAAGATTTTGCAATCTCTTTATTTCCAACTACCAAAGGAGCATGAATCATTAAACATTGAGAGTTCAATTTTTTAGATAAATATTGAGCGAGCAAAGGTCCGTCATAATTTTTATTTTCGTATCCTGTCGCTCCTATCATTTGTATAATATTTACTACAGAAGAGTTTTTAGTATTTAATTGTTCTATCATAGAAGATAAAGACTGCCCCCATGATATTCCAACATTTTTAACTTTATCTATTATATTTGAAAAATAATTTGCAGCGGCTATTCCAATTTCGGTAATAACTTCTTCTTCGGAATTATTTAAACATTCTATAACGATAGCTTCGTTTATATTAAATTTATTTATTATTTGTTTTTCTAATTCTTTATCTCTCCAAGGATATTTAATTTTAAAATCTACCAATGATAAATCTTTCGCTTCGGATATTAATTTTGAAATCGTAGGACGAGCTATGGACATTAATTTAGAAATTTCTTCCTGATTCTTATTTTTTTTATAGTAAAGGAAAGCTATTTTTGCTATTTGGGCTATTTTTTTATTATCGTAATGCATTATGTTCAATATTATAGCATTGTTTAAATAAAAATCAATAATAGATATATATAAAATTATATTACAAAAATTAATTAAATTTTATTACAAAAATACTTGACAAATGTAATTATTTAGTATATACTATATAGTATAAGAGTTAACTCTTTTAATAAATTACTTTTAAGGAGAATTAAAATGTTTAATAATTATAGTTTCGGTAAGAAAAACCGTTTATCAAAAATCGTTATGGAAGATGGAAAAGCTTTAATGCTTGCCATAGACCATGGATATTTTATGGGCGCTGCGCATGGCATGGAAATGCCTAAAGTTCAAGTGGAAAAATTAATTCCGCATATAGACTCTTTAATGTTAAGTCCAGGAATATTGACGAGCCAAATCGATTCTGATTTTAAGAAAGGAATAGTTTTGAGAGCGAGCGGAGGAAATACAATATTGGAAAGCGATATTGATAACGAAGGTTTAATTTTATCTGCTAAAAATGCAATAAAATTAAACGCATCGGCTATAGCGGTTTCAATGTTTGTTGGAGCGGAACATTCGCATCAAACCATACTTAACTTAACCGATGCAATTAATGACGCTATGGAATACGATTTACCCGTTTTGGGAGTTACGGCTGTAGGAAAAGCGTTGAAAGACAAAAAAGAAAAAAGATATTTAACGCATGCATCGAGATTAGCAGCCGAGCTTGGAGCGGATATTGTTAAAACCTATTATTGCGAAGGATTTGAGGAAGTGGTTAAAAAGACAACCGTTCCTATAATAGTAGCTGGCGGACCTAAATTAGATAGTTATAAAGATGTATTAGAATTATGTTATAACTCAATACAATGCGGAGCGATAGGAGTGGATATGGGTAGAAATATATGGCAGTCCGATTATCCAGAAGCGATAACCGCTGGAGTTGCGCATATTATACATAAAAATTCATCGGTAAAAGAGGCTTTGCAATTAGTTGAATCTATGTGTAACGATAAAACTAAAAGAAAAGAATATTTTGAAGTAACTCAAGAAGATATAGAAAATTCAAAGGTTCATTAAAATTATAGGATGATTTATGGAAAACTTGTTGGAATTAAATAATATTTGGAAAGTTTTTGACGGAGTTCCCGTTCTTAAGGGTTTGGATATTTCTTTGGCAAAAGGAGAAGTTCATGCCATACTCGGAGGAAACGGTTCGGGAAAATCTACATTAATGAAGATTATATCGGGAACTTATCAATCAAGCAATGGGACGATAAAATATCTTGGCAAAGAAGTTAATTTTACAAGACCTTATCAAGCTCATAGAGAAGGTATTTATTTAGTTCCGCAAGAACCTAAAATATTTCCTTATCTTTCTATTTTGGAAAATATAACGATAGGGCTTTCAAAAGTAAACGGAGAGACTATAGAAAAAGTAAAGAGCATAGCCGAAAAAATCGGTTTTAAAGTTTCGTTAAGAGATGATGCGGGAAAATTAACTATAGCTAATCAGCAGCTGGTTGAAATAATAAGAGGATTAATCAGAAACGCTAAAGTTTTGATATTGGACGAACCTACAAGCACTTTAACTGTTAAAGAGGTTAAATCTCTTTTCGATATAGTTCGTCCTTTATTAAAAAACGATATAGGAGTATTTTTTATATCGCATAGAATAAACGAAATTTTTGATTTTTCAGACAGAATAAGCGTTTTAAGAGATGGCAATATAGTATTATCTGGGAATACTTCCGATTTTGAGCCTATAGATTTAATAAAAGCTATGATTGGAAATTCGGATTATAATGTTTCGCAAAACTGCAATACAAAATACGATATAGGCAAAGTTATTCTTTCCGTTCATAATTTGTCTTCCGAAGTTTTTAAAGACATATCTTTTGATGTGAGAGAATCCGAAACATTAGGAATAGCGGGAATAGTAGGAGCGGGCAGAACGGAATTAGCTTCCGCAATAGTAGGTTTAGAGCCTTATCATAGCGGCGAAGTGATAATGGACGGTAAAAAATTAATTCCTTGCGATGCTAAATCCGCCAGAGAAGCAAAAATTTCTTATATACCCGAAGACAGACATAAATATGGCATATTTTTAGATATTCCTTTTTATGAAACTATATCTTCGGAGATTCTAAAAAAGATTTCAAAAGTATTCTTAAATAAAAAGCAAGAAAAAGAAATTTCTAAAAAATATGTGGACGAATTAAAAATAAAAGTCTTAAACGATGAGCAATATTCAAGAATGCTTTCTGGAGGAAATCAGCAGAAAGTGGTTATTTCAAAAATATTAACTACAGAGCCTAAAGTCGTTATTTTAGACGAACCTACTAGAGGAGTTGACGCTAAAGCGAGAGAGGATGTTTTTCAAATAGTGAGAAACTTAAAGAAAAAAGGAGTCGCCGTTATTTTAATATCAAGCGATTTGGAAGAAGTTATTAATAATAGCGATAGAATTATAGTAATACATTCTGGAGAAATAAATTTAGAATTGGATAAAAAAGATTTTTCTATGGAAATTATTACTCAAGCTTCTTTTGGAGTTATATAATGCGTTATTTAAAAAATAAATTAAGAGAATTATTTGTAAAAAGAGAAACTTTAGTATTTATAATTTTAACTCTTATAATTTTATTATGCGGAGCTTTTAATAGAGATTTTATAAGAATAAATAATTTGCTTGGAATATTAGTTTCAAGTTTAATTCTTATAATGCTTTCTGTAGGCGAAACTTTTGTAATAATTACTAAAGGAATCGATGTTTCCGTAGGAGCTATAATGGGATTATCTGCAGTTTGTATGGGAATGGTTGCAAATATAAACTCTGAAATTTCTTATTTTGTAGCCATATTAGTAGGATTATCCGCGGGAGTTATAAACGGATTTGGAATATCGATAATAGGAATTCCGCCAATAATAATGACTTTAGGAACTATGGGACTTTACAGAGGATTAATGCCAATAATCACTGGCGGAAGTTGGGTAGATTCTGTTCCGCAATCAATAAAAATTATAGCCCAAATTAAAGTATTTAATATCAATTTATTTATTATAATAGTATTTTTCATTATATTAATTTCAATGCTTATATTAAGATTTTTTTCTATAACGAAATCTTTTTATGCGGTTGGCGGAAACGAAGAAGGAGCTTTTAATTTAGGAATAAGCGTTAGAGCCACTAAATTTTTCGCGTATTTAATATCTGGTTTCTTTGCTTCAATAGCGGCGATTATATTCGTTTCTCAATTAAGTTTTATACCAATGAACGCTGGAAATGGCGAAGAAATGCGGGCTATTGCTTCAAGCGTTTTGGGCGGAGTTAGTTTATCTGGAGGCATAGGAACTCCAATTTCTTCTACTATCGGAGCGATATTTTTAACCACAATAAACAGCGTTCTTATTTTTTTAAAAGTGCCTTCATATTGGAATGACGCAATAGCGGGAGCGATACTTATAGCGATAGTTTTATCTGATTATAGAGTTAGAAAATATTTGGAAGATATGAGAAAGAGAGCGAGATTCTCTTCGGTTAGAATAAAAAGCAAAATAGAAAAAATTTCAAGGAGCGCAAAATAATGAAGAATACGATTATAAAATATTGTAAAAATTGGGGATTTATTTTATTTATTCTACTTATTTTAGAAATATTTATAATAGGATTTGTTAATACAAATTTTCTTAATATAAGCAATCTTTTATATTCGTCTAACGATTTTATGCATATAGTAATAGTTTCAATACCTTTTACTTTAATTTTAGTCACTGGTGGAATTGATATATCTATTACTTCCGTTATGGGTTTAACTTCTATAGTTTTCGGTATGCTTCATACTTTTTTGAATATGCCATTTTTTCTTGCAATTATTTTAGCTTTGTTATGTGCTTCTTTATGCGGACTTATTAACGGTTTTTTAGTTTCAAATACGGATATTAATCCTCTGGTTATAACTTTAGGAACTATGTTTCTTTATAAAGGAATAGCCATAGGAATCGCTGGCTCTTCTGGAGCCGCTGGTTATAATGGAATAACAGGTTTTTCAGATTCTTTTTTAACTTTAGCTTATGGAAGTTTAGGAAAAATTCCTTATCCGTTAATTTTTATAATTTTTCTTGCAATAATATTTGCGATTATTTTGCATAAAACGAGATTGGGAAGACAATATTATTTAGTCGGAGTTAATAAAGATGTCGCTTCGTATAGCGGAATAGCGGTTAAATTTACAATAACTACAGCTTATATATTTACAAGTTTATGTTCGGGCGTTTCTGGAATAATATTAACTTCTTATTTTACTTCTGCAAGAAGCGATTTGGGTTCTGACGCTTTACTTCCAACTTTAACTTCTGTAGTATTGGGAGGAGCGAGCATAAATGGAGGAAGCGGTTTTATAGTTAATACGGTTATAGCATGCTTTTTTATAGGATACTTAAAACAAGGACTTATGAGCATTGGTATAAGTAGCGATGTATCTCAAATAATAGTAGGAATACTATTAATATTAACGGTTACATCAAAAATAATTATATCAAAGATAAGATTAATTATGTTAAATAACAAAATTTTAAATAAAGTTATTTAAAAAAATTTTTATTTTAAGGAGGATACGATATGTATCATTCAAACAAACTTTTTACAATTTTATCGAGGGTTTTTATTTTAATATTAACTCTCACGGCGATTTTTTCTTGTTCGGGTTCTAAAAAAGAATCCGCAAAGGGAGAAAATATAAAAATCGCTTTTATCCCTAAAATAACGGGAAACGGCTTTTTTGAGTCGGGCGGACGAGGCGCTCTTGAAATGGGAGAACAATTAGGAATAACCGTTAAATATGACGGACCTAACGAAGCTAATGTTTCAAAGCAAATAGAGTATATAAATAATTTTGCAAATCAAAATTATAACGCTATAGTAGTTTCGTCATTATCGCCTACGGCTTTGAATCAGGCTTTAGACAGAGCGAGAGCCAAAGGAATTCATATACTTACTTGGGATAGCGATGTCGACCCTGCATACCGTTCTTTTTATATTAATCAAGGAACTCCAAAACTTCTTGGCGAATTATTGGTAAAGATGGTTTCAGACCAAATGCCAGACGGAAAAACTGCAAAAAAGAAAGTCGCATTTTTCTATTCAAGCCCCGAAGTGACAGACCAAAATGCATGGACGGAAGAGGCAAAAGCTTTGATAAAGAGAGAATATTCTAATTGGGAAATAGTTACTACTCAATACGGATATCAAGACCCTCAAAGAAGTTTACAAACGGCTACGGATATTTTAAACACATATAAGAATATAAACGCTATTCTTTGTCCAGACTCAACCGCATTGCCTGCAGCCGCTCAAGCCGCCGAGAATTTAGGAGTTGGCGGAAAAGTAATTATAGTCGGATTTTCTACTCCTAACGCTATGAAACAATATGTTGAAAGCGGAACTATAAAACAATTCGGATTATGGGATGTTGTAGTTCAAGGAAAATTATCGGTTTATATTGCCTATCAATTGGCTTTAGGAAAAACTTTCAATGTAGGAGATAAAATTGAAGTTCCTGGAATAGGCTCGGTAGAAGTAGCCGCTAATAAAGAGCAAGGATACGATTATGAAGCCGACAATAACGGTTTAATAATATTGCCTGAAAGAGTCGTATTCACAAAAGATAATATTAATAATTATGATTTTTAATATTTAATTAATATTTTAGCGCCGTTTAATATTTTAAATGGCGCTCTAAAAAATAGGAGGAATAAAAATGAAATATATTTTATCATTGGATGCGGGAACGGGAAGCGTTAGAGCTATTATTTTTGATAAATCTGGAAATCAAATAATAGAATCTCAAAGAGAATATATTCATAAAGTTAATCCAAAATATCAAGGAAGTATAGATTTTGATATAGAAAATAATTGGAAACTTATTTGTAAATGCATTAAAGATGTTTTAAAACAAATTTCTCCTAACGATATATTGGCAATTTCAACGACAAGTATGAGGGAAGCTTTTGTATTATACGATGAAAATAAAAAACCTATTTGGGCTTGCTCAAATGTAGACGCGAGAGCTTATCAAGAAACTATAGATTTAAGAAAAAATAAAGAATTAGAAAAAGATATTTATTATATTAGCGGACAAACATTTTCTTTAGGAGCGATTCCAAGATTATTATGGATAAAAAATAACGATAAAGATATTTATAATAAAGCATGTTATTTAAATATGTTAAGCGATTGGATAGCCGTTGAACTTGGAGCGGATATATTTATAGACCCAAGCAACGGTTCTACATTAGGACTTTTTAATTTAAAAACTAGAAATTTTGATAAAAAAATATTTGAAATGTCCGATTTGGATTTTAAATTTGCAAACGCTAAAGTTTTGGAATCGGGAACGATTATGGGAGAGGTTAATAATAAAGCGAGCAAAGAAACGGGACTTAAAGAAGGAACAAAAATAGTTATGGGCGGAGGTGACGCTCAACTTGGAACTATAGGAGTCGGCGCGGTTAATGAAAAAGATACCGTTATATTGGGCGGAACTTTCTGGCAGCAGGAAGTTAATATGAAGAGTCCGATTATTGATAAAGACGCTAGAATAAGAATAAATTGTTCTTCTATAAGCGATTTATGGCAGGCTGAAGGAATAGCTTTTTATCCTGGTTTGGTTGCAAGATGGTTTAGAGACGCTTTCTGCGAAGACTTAAAAGAGATAGCAAAAAAGAATAATACTAACGCTTATAAATTATTGTCGGATAAATCTAAAGATATTCCCGCGGGCTGTTATGAGATTATACCGATATTTTCCGATAAAATGAATTATATTTCTTGGAAACATGCCGCTCCTTCTTTTATTAATATGACTATAGACCCTAATAAAACTAATAGATATTCTTTATTTAAATCAATAATGGAAAATGCGGCTATTGTTAGTTATAATAATATAAAGACTATAGAAAATTTTTCAAATATAAATATAGATTATTTAACTTTTGCAGGCGGAGCTGCGAATGATTCAGTTTGGTGTCAAATACTTGCCGATGTATTGCAACTTGAAGTTAGAACTACTAAAGTAAAAGAAGCTACGGCATTAGGAGCTGCAATTTGCGCTTGTGTAGGAATAAATTTATACAAAGATTTTTATGAAGCGGCGGATATTTGCGTCAAAAAAGATATCGTATATTATCCCGATAAAAATAATCAAAAAGTTTACGCTAATCTTATAAACAAATTTAACGATGTTTATAAAATTCAATTAGAATTGGCGGATAAAAATTTAACTACGCATATGTGGAAAGCGGTAGGAGAATGAAAATAAAGAATAATAAAAACAATAAAAAAATAATTAAAAAAGAGGTAAACAAAAATGAAAAAATTAAACGAATCAGAAATAGAATATAGGAATAATAATATATCTGGTCCTAAATATCTATTAAGAGGTCCTTATTGCGATGTCGGTTTGGTGATAATACAGCCAGGCGAAGATTTCAATACTCATTATCATCAGAATACGGAAGAAGATTTTTATACTTTGGAAGGAAAGGTTGATATTTATGTTGACGGAGAAAAAATCGTAATTTCCGAAGGCGATATTATACAATTGCCTCCACCGACTAAACATTATATAAAAAATAATTACGATAAGCCTTGGAAAGCTTTATTCGTAAAAGCGCCTTTTCATGAAAAGGATAAAGTTAATGTTGATTGGCTTCCAGAAGAAGATAAATAAAGACAATAAATAATTTAAAAAATTAGGAGAATTTTAATTATGAAAGCTTTAATATTAAGCGAAAATTTTTTTGAGGATTCTGAATTATTTTATCCTTATTTTAGATTGATAGAAGAAGGTTATAAAGTTGATATAGCGGCTTTGAAAAAAGGAATTATATCGGGCGAATATTTCTTTAAGGTAAAAGCAAATTTGAGTCTTGACGATGTTAATCCAAAAGATTATAAACTGCTTATTATACCTGGAGGAAGAGCGCCAGAATCTATAAGAGGAAATAAAAGCGTAAAGAAAATAATAAAATATTTTGTAGATAATTCTCTTCCAATAGGTGCGATATGTCATGGACAGCAAACTTTAATATCCGCTAATGTTTTGGAAAATAAAGACGCTACTTGTTATAGCGGAATTATTGACGATTTGATTAACGCTAAAGCAAATTACAAAGATGAAAAAGTTGTGGTATGCGAAAATATAATAACTTCAAGATGTCCTGACGATTTGCCTTATTTTATGAGAGAGATAATGAAAAAGATATTTTAAAAAATTAATTTATTATTAATAAAGCGGAAAGATAGACGCGGAAGAAGTTATAAATGAAATATTTGAAAATTTTTGTATTGGAAAATAATTTTAAATATTTTATTAAAAATATATATTCTAATTATTTTTTATTCTTCTTCAAATTATTTATAGCAAGAATTAAAATATGCGCAACCGACATATCAATTTCTGGAATTCTTAAAGCCTGCGATATATTATAAGGTTTAAATTGTTTTAATTTATTTATTTGGTCTATCTTCACGCTTTGTAAAGTTGAATAATCAAAATCTTTAGGAATAATCATATTCTCGTATTTTTCAATATCTTTAATTTCGTTTAAGTATCTTGAAATATAGCCTTCGTATTTTATATAAGTTTCCGCATTCTCCAAAACATTTTTATTATAATCTTTATCGATAAATTTTAAAACCGTTTTTATATTGCATTCGGGACGCTTTATTATTGACGCTAATGTCATCGTTCTAAATTCTTTAGCTTCTTTAATAAATCCCGATTCTTCGGTTTCTTTTTGTGTGAGAGTTCTTTTATTTAGAAAGTCGACTAATATTTGAGTTTTTAATTTTTTATCTTTAACTCTTTCCAATCTCTCTTTGCTTGCCAAACCTATATTATAAGATAGTTCGGTAAGTCTTTCGTCAGCGTTATCTTGTCTTAAAAGCATTCTATGTTCCGCTTGAGATGTAAACATTCTATGAGGTTCTTTTGTTCCTCTTGTCGTTAAATCGTCTATCAAAACTCCTATATATCCATCGCTCCTATTTAATATAAAAGGCTCTCGTTTTTGAATTTTCAAAGAAGCGTTTATTCCCGCAATTAAACCTTGACAAGCCGCCTCTTCGTATCCGCTCGTTCCGTTTATCTGTCCCGCTAAAAATAATCCTTCTATTTTTTTAGTTTCTAAAGTTGGTTTTAATTCAATCGGATTAATATAATCGTATTCAATCGCATAAGCTGGCTTTAATATTCTTACATTTTCAAGTCCTTTTAAACTTCTTATCATTTTAATTTGAACTTCTTCGGGCAAACTCGAAGAAAAACCGTTAATATAAACTTCTTTAGTTCTATGGCTTTCTCTCTCTAAAAATAATTGATGCCTTTCTTTATCTGCAAATCTCACAACTTTATCTTCAATGCTTGGACAGTATCTAGGACCTATTCCTTTAATTACTCCGCTATACATTGGTGACAAATGAATATTATCCGTAATAAGTTTATGTATATTTTTATTTGTATAAGTTATATAACAGGGAGTTTGATTAATTTCAATATTATCGTTTAAGAAAGAAAAAGGAACAATTTCATTATCTCCAAATTGAGTCTCTAAAATATCCAAATCTATAGAATCAAAATCTACTCTCGCTGGAGTTCCCGTTTTTAATCTGCCAACTTCAAAACCTAAATCTCTTAAATTATCCGACAAACCGATAGCGGGAAGCTCGCCAATTCTTCCCGCTGGTTTTTGATATTCGCCTATATGAATGAGTCCGTTTAAGAATGTTCCCGTAGTTAATATAATCGCATCGCTTAAATATTCTATTCCTCTTTCGGTTTTCAATCCTTTTACAATATTATTTTCAACTATTAAAGAATTAACTATATCCTGATGCAAAGTTAAATTATTTTGAAAGTATAAACTTTTTGTAGCTTCATCTCTATAAGCGTATTTATCCGATTGAGCCCTAGGCGCCCAAACCGCTCGCCCTTTGCTTCTGTTAAGCATTCTAAATTGCATCATAGTTTTATCGGCTAAAATTCCCATCTCGCCGCCCAAAGCGTCAATCTCTTTTGCAATAGTTCCTTTTGCAACTCCTCCGATTGAGGGATTGCATGACATTTGCCCTATTGTATCAAGATTAATTGATATTAATAAAGTTTTAGCTCCCAATCTTGCAGAAGATAGAGAGGCTTCTATTCCTGCATGTCCGCCGCCTACAACTATAATATCATATTTATTATTCATAATTTTACCGTTAATTTTTTCTGATAAATAATTTAAAAGTTTTAAAATAATGATATATTAAAAATTTCTTATTGTCAAAAAATTTAATCTTTTATTTTTATTAAATCAAGTTCGTATAAAAAAGGAATATCCTTTTTAACTTTTACTATATAAAATACGGAAGACAAAAATATTCCTACTAAAGCTAATATAAAACTTAAATCGCTTAAATTAAAAGACACTTTATATAAAGTCAATATTGAAACGGGAATATATATTCCGCCCGTTAACGAAGTGATTATAAAAAATAATATTAGAGTAAAAACGGGAGAGCTTATAATATTATTTTGAAGTATAAAATCCATTCCCAAATAATTTATAGATATTTGCAAATATAAATGCGTAATGAATATGCAAGATAAAATAAAAAATCCTATAGAATACATTTTTTCTCTTTTTACGGTAAAGCCCGCTATAAATAAAGCCAATAATATAATAGAAAAAATATAATCGCTTATTATAATTGAAGTTCCTATTATTGAAAGCTCTAAAAATATTAAAATTAACATCGGAAGAAATTGTTTTTTAATAGAACTAAAACCAAAAAAAGTATATATTACAATTTTTGATTTAATATTTCTGTATTCGTAATATATTCGCCTAAAATAACTTATAAATATTAAAGCGATTGAAATTAAAAATAAAGCGGGAAAAAGCGTAGCTATTATTATAACGGAAGATTTTTTATTTAAACTTTCATCCTCAACATTTAAAATTTTAGATTGAAAAAAATTATCTTTAATATTTATATACGCAAACTCTTCGTAAGATATATTCGTATTTCCCGTAGAGCCGACATACAGTATATGCATCAAAACTATAGCATTGCCCGATTTTATTAAATTAAGTTTCGCTCGCGCTATTCCGTCCTCGTCCGTAGGAACGACAAAAATATTCGTATAAGATTTATCTTCATTTTCTGAAAATTCTAATTCTTTTATATTGTTAATCTTTTCGATTTCAAATTGAAAAATATCGGGATTTAAAGATGTAAATCTAACTAATCTATTAACTAAAGGAAAACCTCGCCTCTCTATCAATATTGAAATTTCGTTTATAGCGTTTGTATCCGCGATATTAAAATTATTTTCTTTATCGTAGGTAAAAATATATTCGGGAGATTTATTTGAAGATTCTTGAGAAAATAAAACAGAAGCGAATATTTGCATTATAATAATTATTAATAAATATTTTTTCATTATAACCTAATCTTAAAAATAATTTAAAAAAGAACATTCAGTCAATAAAACATGAATGTTCTTAAAATTAAATTTCTACAAAAAGTTTTTATAAAAATTATTTTTTTATAAGAGCGACTATCTCTTCGTTTTTAACGATTAAATATTCCGTATCGCCGTCTTTAATTTGAATGCCCGCATATTTATCGTATATAACTATGTCGCCTTTTTTAACTTTAATGTCTTCGCTTTCGCCTATTTCAACAACTTCGGCTTTTTGAGTTTTTTCGGTTGCCGTTTCTGGAATATATATTCCGCTTGAAGTTTTTGATTCTTGTTCTAACACTTTCAATAGAACTCTATCCGCTAATGGTTTAATAGATGACATTTATATAACTCCTTCGCCAACTTTCAATTTGGCATTGTAAAATAAAATCTAATTAATTTTTTAATAAATTATATAATGAAGATAATTAAAAGTCAAGTATAAAAAATAATTTTTAATAAAATCTTATTTATTATAAAACTTTGGAGCTAAAAGTCCCATTATGCACATAATAATAAATCCGCTCGATAAAGATAATATTGGATTTAAACTTATTCCGCCTATTAAAACGCCGATAAAAGACGCTATTGCCACAAGTCCCGCATAAGGTATTTGAGTCGTTATATGTTCTAATAAAGGACAATTACTTCCCGTAGACGACAATATTGTAGTATCCGATATAGGCGAACAATGGTCTCCAAATACCGCTCCCGAAACCACAGAACCGACATTTATAAGAAGAACATTCAAAAGCGCATCGCCCGTAAATCCGTTTGCATTCGCTAATCCCGTAGCTATAGGTATAATTATAGGAATCATTATCGCAAAAGTTCCCCAACTTGTTCCCGTAGAAAAAGCTATTACGCATCCAAGCAAATAACCAATTGCCGGCAAAAGCCAAAGAGGAAAACCTCCGCCTTTTACCGTTTCAGAAAGAAATGCAGCAAGTCCAAGTCCGCCGTCTTCTGGGCTTGATTTAATTACATTTCCAATAGTCCAAGCCAATGCCAAAACAATCAAAGCTGGAACCATAGATTTTACGCCTTCCATTATAGAATTTCCCGCAGAACGAATATTTAATAATTTTCTCGCTAAATAATATATATAAACTATAATTAAAGATATTATAACTCCATAGAAAAGCGATTTTGAAGCGTCAGTTTGTATAAAAGCATCGCTAATACTCATACTTGAAATAGCTTGAGAAAAAGTTTCTATTCCTTCAGTTCCGACTAATCCCATATATGTAGTTATTGGAAACATTGATATGCAGGCTATTATGAGAATCAAAATAGCTATAACCATATCAAACCATTTCGCCTTATCGTTAGAAGTAGTTTCTAAATTTCCAGGACATGCTCCGTATAATTCTTCGTCAAATAATTTGCCGTTTAGAGCGTTATCTTCGCTTCTTTTCATTGGACCGAAATCTTTTAACCAAACCGATATTAAAACTACAAAAGCCAAAGTCAATAGAGGATAAATAGAATACGGAATCATTCTTATAAAGAAAATAAATTCGCTCATATTAAGAGATGCGAAACCTTCAGAATCTCTTATATAACTCATAACTGTTACAACCCAAGTTGAAATTGGAGCGAGTATGCAAACGGGAGCCGCCGTAGCGTCTAATATATAAGATAATTTCGCTCTTGATATTTTTTTCTCATCGCAAGCTGGACGCATAACTGTTCCAACAGAAAGACTATTAAAATAATCGTCTATAAATATTATAAGTCCGAAAAACCATGTAAATAATAAAACGCTTTTTTTAGTTTTTAAATATTTGCTTGCCCATAAACCAAAAGATTTTGTAGCCCCCGTTTTTGAAAGCATACTAACGAAAGCTCCGAGCAAAGCGCAGAATAATAATATTCGCACATTCCAAGAATCGCCCGTCATAGCGGCGACTTTATCGGTAAACATTATAATAGCCAAAAAAGGATTTCCATGCGCTATTATTAAAGTTCCCGATAATATTCCCAAAGTGAGAGATATTATAACTTCTTTAGTCACCAATGCTAAAATAATCGCTAAAAGCGGAGGTATGATACCAAATAAACCGTAATGTTCCATAATTTAAACTCATATATATTTTACTTTTTATAGTAATATATTATATTAAATGGTTTAGTATGTCAAGTTTTATTTATAAAATTTATAATTAAATTTTAATTTTTTTTTAAATTGATAGATAAAAAAATATTGACAATTATTAATAATACTTTATAATATAACATTAAAATATTTAAATAAAAGAGGTAATTAAAGAATGTTCACAGCCACATTATACGCTCAAGGCGGACAACAAGCCGCGGGAGGAAATCCCTTTATGTCTATAGGAATGATGGTAGCTATATTTGCCATATTCTATTTTTTACTAATAAGACCGCAAAAAAAACAACAACAAAAATTACAACAAAGCATAGCTAGTTTGAAAAAAGGCGATAAAATTATAGTTTCTGGCGGAATTGTAGCCGAATATGTTTCGGACAAAGAAGGCGGAAGAGTCGCTATAGTTAAAGTAGGCGAGAATACAAAAATTGAAATAATTAAATCTTCAATATCGGCAGTTGTTACGGAAGATATGTTAAATCCTCCAAAAAAAGAAGATAAAAAATCAAAAGAAGAAAAGAATCAAATAAAAGAGGATTTAGAAAAAGCTCAACAAGAAGATAAAAAAGAATAATTAAATTTAAAATTTATAGGAATAAAATATGAGTCATAATTTAAGATTAGCTTTTATAATTATAGGGCTTGCCGTTATGGGTTGGTTTATCGCTCCAACGGTTAGATGGTATTTCTTTACTTCGGAAGACAAAAAAGAAGAGAGCAATTTATCTCTGGACGATATGATAACCGAAGGATATACAAAAGAACAAATAGATAAAGTTCAATCATATAAAAGATTAAGAAACGAATCGGTTAATATGGGATTAGATTTGCAAGGCGGAATAAGAATAGTTTTGCAGGCAGATTTTGAAGAATATGCAAGCAGACTTGAAAGAAATGTTTCTTCTTTAAGCGCCGAAGAGAAAAACGAGGCTATGGATAGACTCATATCGAGGTTAAGAGGAAGAATAGACCAATTTGGAGTAAGCGAAGTAGGAATAAGAAAGCAAGGCGAAGACAGAGTAGTAGTCGAGCTTCCAGGAGCGCGTGACCCCGATAGAATAAAGAGCGTTGTTTTAAGTCAAGGCGCTTTAACTTTTAATTTGGTTGATGAACAAGCTACGGCTTTAATAAATAGCAACGATATGGTTATGGGCGTTTTTACTAATTTTGCAAAAGTTCCCGAATATGGAAAACAATTATATTTTTATAGCGAAAAAGACGATTTCGGAAGAAGAGTTAGAGGCGCTCCCGTTATAATAAATAAAGAGCCTTCACTTGAAGGAAGTTCTTTAATCGATGCAAGCGTTACGGGAGGAGAATTTGGCGAGGCAAATGTTTCTTTTGAACTTAATAACGAAGGTTCTACTCAATTCGCTTTAGTAACAGCTCAAAATGTTAATAGAATGCTTGCTATAGTTTTGGACGATAAAGTTATAAGCGCTCCAAATATAAATCAAGAAATTAGAGGCGGAAGAGGAGTTATTACGGGAAGATTTACAATCGAAGAAGCTCAAGATTTGGCAAGAATATTAAAAGAAGGAGCTTTGCCTTTAAATGTTACAGTTATAGAGGAAGCGGTTGTTGGGCAGTCAATAGGAGCGGATTCTGTTAAAGCGGGAACTACGGCTTTATTTATGGCTTTTATATTAGTGGCTTTATTTATGATAGCGACTTATAGGCTTTCGGGAATTCTCGCTACGATTGCAATGCTTATAAATATTGTTCTCGTTATAGCGGTTTTATCGCCTTTAAGATTTACTTTAACTTTGCCTGGAATAGCGGGATTAATTCTCACTATGGGCATGGCAGTTGATGCGAATATAATTATTTTTGAAAGAATAAAAGAAGAATTAAAAATAAAATCAAATATTGCAGACGCCATTATTTCAGGTTATGATAGAGCTTTTGCCACTATATTTGACTCGAATATAACAACAATAATAGTGGCTTTAATACTTTGGATATTTGGAAGCGGTCCAGTTCAGAGTTTTGCGATTACATTATTCTTCGGTATTTTGATAAATCTATTTACGGCGGTATTTATAACAAGATATATTTACGAAGAAATTATAAGAGCAAAACTTGTAAAAAAAGCGGGTTTCTTCTTTATTTGATATTTTAGATTTAATAAGGATTTATAAATGAGCAATAACGATACTATTAAAGAAAAAAAAGAAAATATTATAACAAAAAATAAAATTCCGTTCGTAAAATTTATGCCTATTGCGGCGGTAATATCGACTATAATTTTTATAGCTTCGGTTTTTATATTCGTTCAAAAAATCAAAAGCGATAATTTTAATTTAAGTATAGATTTTGCAGGCGGAGTAGAATTAAATGTAAAAATTGACAATCCTCAAGTTATAAATATTGCCGAAATAAGAGCTTTGTATTCTCATTTTGGCGAAGAGACAATTAATATACAGGAACTTGAAGGCGAAGAAAATATAAATTCATTTCTTTTAAGATTTAGAGGTTCAAACGAAGAATCAGAAAGAGCTATGAAAGTTCTTTACGATAAATACGGAGAGGATAAAGTTTCATTAATTGGAAGCAATATTATAAGCGGAGTAGTTTCCGCCGATAATTTGAAATTGGCTTTTATACTTATAATAATTTCTTGGATAATAATAATGATTTATATAGCGATAAGGTTTAATCATCGTTACGCTTTGCCAGCGATTATAACTCTTATACATAATGTGGTTATAGTTTTTGGAATTTTGCTTTTCTTAAATAAAGAATTTTCTGTTTTGGTTTTATCTTCAATTTTAACTCTAATCGGTTATACGATTAACGATATAATAGTAGTATTCGATAGAATTAGAGAGAATGCCGATATTAATAAACCTTTTAAAGATATAGTTAATTTAAGTTTAAACAGCGTAGTTGGAAGAACTATAATGACGGGAATATCGACTTTGCTTGCCGCAGCTTCTATAATGATTTGGGGCGGTCCTATACTTTATGATTTTGCATTTACTTTCTTTTGCGGAGTCGTTATAGGAACTTATGCAAGCAATTTTATAGCAAGCGGGCTTTTAATATTATTTATGAAAGGTAAAAAATAATTTGACATTTTTTATTAAATATGTTATAATTATTTAAAATAAAATAAAAAATAGGCGGCACGAGACTAAATTATGTTTGAAAGAATTCAATTCAATTCAATTCAATTCAATTCAATTCAATTCAATTCAATTCAAGCAGATATTGTCACATGTTCTAATGTAGTAAATGTATTATTATCTATACTAAATAATATACCAATTATATCTATAGTTTTTAGGAATAATTATGGACTATAAAAAACTTTTAGATAAAATATTATGGTTTATTCCTTTTAGAAATTTAAGATATCTTTTAAGAAAAATATGTTATAATATATTAGAAATAGAAGATTTGAAAAAAGAATTGCAAGAACACATTATAGAATATAAAAGAGAATTTAAATTAATACATAAAGATTTTTATAGCAATTCAATTTACATGAAAATTACAAATGCGTGGTATCCTAATTATACTTATTTTGAAAAAGATAATTTTTTCCAATTATTAACTAATATTTGTAATAAGTATAATAAACTTTTATTATTGTCATATACTCAAGGCGATTGCGATATTGAAGTTTTTTCGGTATATGGTCCAAAAAGTAAAATAATCGAATCTAAATCAAAAATAAAAATATTTTGGACTTGCGAAGCTCATATTTTTCGTTCCGAATATAAAGATAATTGTTTAAAATATGTTAATCTATCATTGGGTATGAATCATATAAAACATGAAAATTATATAAGGATTCCTTTGTGGATATATTATTTTGCATGCATCAATCTTAATAAAGATAATATTTATAAAAAAGTTATTGAAATAAACGAAACTAAATATACTAAAACAAAATTTGCTTCGTTAATTGCCACTTGGGGAGGAGCGAATAATTTAAGAGCGACAATGTATAATCATATATCAAAGATAGATAAAATATATTGTCCAAGTAAATTTCTTCATAATGACGATTCTTTAAAAAATGAATTTAACGATAATAAATTAGAATATTTAAAACAATTTAAATTTAATATTTGCCCTGAAAATGTAATAGAAGACGGTTATATAACGGAAAAATTATTTGACGCTTTTAATTCGGGATGCATTCCTATTTGGAACGGCGATAGAAATATTGAACCAAATATAATTAATAAAAATTCTATTTTATATTGGGAAAAAGATTCTGACAATAAAGAATTGCTTAAAGAAATAGAAAGATTGCATAAAGACGAAGAGTATTATAATAATTTTATTTCACAACCGAGATTAATAAAGGATAATGCAACGGATTATATTTACAATCAAATAAAACAATTACATGATAGATTAGAAGAACTTATTCAAGATTTAATTCAAAAGCAATAAAAATAATTATAATAATCTATATTTAAAATCTAATAGAAATTAATAAAAATATTGACATTGCTATGGATTTAGCCTAGTTACTTTATTTAATGGGGTAAAGCAATATAAAAAAATAAATTAGACAAATTATACATGCAAATATAATTTAAAAATTATTATTTATAAAACGCTAAAATTCTATTTATTGAATTTTTCTTAATTTATATTTATACTAATTTTATAATATAATCAGAGAATTAAAATGCAAGAATATAAAACCTTAAAAATAGAAAATATTTATAATATAAACGATATTAATCATGCTTTGCCTTTGCTCAATTCTTCGGGCATAAATACTTTTGCAGATAAAACTAATATTATTCTTAATTTCGACACAGTAGATATAAAATTGCTTGAAACTATAAAATATAATCCTTTGATACAAAAAACTATAGAAGAATTATATAAAATTCATTCTTTTTCAAGCTCCAACGGTAAAATAGTTTTTAAAAGTTTCAATAAAGAGAAGAGAGTAAAAAATAAAAAACAAAACAGCAAAAAAAGATTGGCTTACGAATATTATAAAAAAGATTTCAAAAATACAAATAATGAAATTAATAAAAAATTTGTAAATAAAATTCATTGCACCGATTCTTTGGAGCTAATAAAAAAATTTCCAGATAATTGCATCGATATAGTATTAACTTCGCCTCCTTACAATTTTGGTATAAATTACGAGAATACAAACGATGTGAATATTTGGGAAGATTATTTTAATAAATTATTTAATATTTTTAGAGAATGCGTTAGAGTTTTGAAAGATAGCGGAAGAATTATTATAAATGTTCAGCCTATGTTTTCGGATTATATTCCAACGCATCATTTGATAAGTAATTTTTTCTTAAAAGAGGGCTTAATTTGGAAAGGCGAGATAATTTGGGAAAAGAATAATTATAATTGTAAATATTGCACTTGGGGAAGTTGGAAAAGTCCTTCTTCGCCTTATTTAAAATATTCTTGGGAGTTTGTAGAAATATTTTGCAAAAATTCTTTAAAAAAAGAAGGCGATAAAAATAATATAGATATAGATTCTGAAGAGTTTAAAAAATGGGTTTACGGAAAATGGAGTATAGCGCCAGAAAGAAACATGAAAAAATATAAACATGACGCTATGTTTCCTGAAGAATTAGTTAAAAGATTACTTAAATTATTTTCTTACAAAAACGATATTGTTCTTGACCCTTTTAATGGAGCGGGAACGACTACGAAAGTAGCCAAACAATTAAATAGAAAATTTATAGGAATTGATATATCGGAAGAATATTGTAAAACCGCAGAAGATAGATTAAATGACTGCTTGAATATATCTAAAAAAGAAAAAGATTTATTCAATTCATAGGAAAAATAAAATATGTATTCTGTAAAAGATATTATACAAGATTATAATAGCATAGTTAAAGTTATAGATAAAGACGCTTCCAAACAAAATAATAGAGCTTATGGCGGAGTTATAAGAAGCGTTAAAGGAAAATTACAAGAACATATAACCGAAGAAATTATAAAAATAGCTTGGAATAATTTAAATGGAAATCCAAACAGATTAGAAATAAATTCGGAGAAAATTAAACTTCCTATAAAAGAAAGTTATATAAAAAATATTAAAAACGAAGAAGTGAGAAAATATATAACCGACAATAAAAAATATTATTATCACGGTTTAAGCGTAGATAAACATGTTTTTATAGATAATAAATTTGTTATTGGAATAGAATGCAAAGCCTACACTGAAAACGCTATGATAAAAAGAATTTTAATAGATTTTCATTTGCTAAAAACTATTTTTCCAAATATATCATGTTATTTATTTCAATTAGAAAGTCAATTAGGCGGAGATTATTCAGAGTTGCCAGAAACTATATACGGCTCAAAATCGACTCACTCAATAATGAGTTATTTTGAAGATGTAGATTTAAATATAATAACTTTATTAAAAGGCGAAAGAAATATTAATAAGCCTATACACAAAAATTTTAAACCTTTGGAAGAAAATATTTTAAATAAAACAATTAAATTAATGGAAAACGAATTGAGAAAATATTTATAATTATTTTTTAATTATATTTTTCAAGTATAATAAAATTCAAATTACTAATTAATTAAAATATCTAAATAAAGTCGTATTTTGCTATTGACTCTGGAGTTAACTCCAATGTTATAATATAATAATTAATAATATTTTATAATTTTTAAATATTTTAATAATCAAAATTTTTTAAGGAGAAAATTATGACTATAGCGGAAGTAAGCAAAAAAGTAAATCTTTCGGCGGATACTTTAAGATATTACGAAAGAATAGGATTAATTCCCGAAGTAAACAGAACAGAATCGGGAATAAGAAATTATACCGAAGAGGATTTAGGATGGATAGAATTCTCAAAATGTATGCGAAATGCGTGAATGTCGATAGAGGCTTTAATAGAATATATTAAGCTTTACAAAAAAGGAGATGTGACATTAGAAGCGAGAAAACAATTACTAATTTCTCAAAAAGATGTAATAAAAGAAAGGCTTGAAGAAATTCAAAACACTTTTGACAGAATAAATTATAAAATCAAAAATTACGAAAAAATTTTAGTGGAAAGAGAAAAAGATTTATTAAAAAAGAAAAATAAGAAGTAAAAAATGAAACTTTAATATTGACTCTGGAGTTAACTCCAATGTTATAATTAAAAAATTATTAAATATTAAAAATCAAGGAGTAAATAATATGACGGAATTACAAAAATTAGAAGCGGGTTTAGAATATTCTTTTTTTGACGATGAAGTGGCTCAAAGAAAGACGGAAGCTATAATAAAATGTAAAAAATTTAATTCTATAGAAGCGGATAATTTTGAAGAACAATTTAAAGCGATAAAAGAATTATTAGGCTCGGTTAAAGATAAGGCTTATATCAATACGGGATTTTATTGCGACTATGGAAAAAATATACATGTGGGAAAAGATTTTGTGGCAAATTATAATGTTACAATATTGGATATAGCTACAGTCAATATAGGAGATTATTGTATGATAGGACCGAATACTTTGATAACAACGGTTGGGCATCCTCTTACGGCAAGCGGAAGAAGAATGAAACTCGCTCAAGCAAAACCCGTTAATATAGGAAACGATGTGTGGATTGGAGGAAATTGCGTTATACTGCCAGGAATTAATATAGGCAATAATGTGATTATAGCGGCTGGTTCGGTTGTGACTAAAGATGTTCCAGACAATACTTTAGTCGCTGGAATTCCCGCTAAAAAATTAAGAGAATTGGAAAAATAAAAATATTATAATAATTAAAAAATCAAATTACATATTGACTATAGAGTTAACTCCAATGATATAATTAAACTATAAAATAAAAAATAAATAAAAACAAAAGGAGAAATTACAATGCAAAATTTCGGTAAAGCCGTGCCTACGGCAAAATTAAACAACGGCGTGGAAATGCCAATATTAGGTTTCGGAGTATATCAAATACCCGATTATGACGAATGCAAGAGAGCGGTTTTGGATGCTTTGGAAACGGGCTACAGATTAATCGACACCGCTTCTGCATACTTCAACGAGAAAGCGGTTGGAGATGCGATAAAAGAAAGCGGTATAAATAGAAAAGAATTATTTATAACGACTAAATTATGGATTAACAATGCGGGATACGAAAACGCTAAAAAAGGTTTTGAAGTTTCTATGGAAAAATTGCAGTTGGATTATTTGGATTTATATTTAATCCATCAACCTTTCGGAGATTATTACGGTTCATGGCGAGCTATGGAAGAATTGTTAGAAAATAAAAAAGTCCGAGCGATTGGAGTTTGCAATTTTTATCCCGATAGATTAATGGATTTGGCGGAACATAATAAAATTAAACCAGCGATTAATCAAATAGAAACTCATCCATTTTTTCAAAGAGAATACGATAACGAGATAATGAAAAATTACGGAACGCAAATAGAATCTTGGGGACCTTTTGCCGAAGGTAGAAATGATATGTTTACAAATCCTATTTTGTCGGAAATAGGAAAGAAATATAATAAATCTGTCGCTCAAGTTATATTAAGATGGCTTATACAAAGAAATGTTGTAGTTATTCCAAAAAGCGTTCATAAAGAGAGAATAATTGAAAACTTTAATATTTTCGATTTTGAACTTTCTGCAGACGACATGGATAAAATAAAATCTATGGATACGGGAAAAAGTTTATTTTTTAGCCATAGCGATGTAGAAATCGTAAAATTTCTTATCGGTAGAAAAATTTGATTTAGATTATATTTTAATATTGACATTGGAGTTAACTCCAATGTTATAATATTAAAATTAAATTAATAGAAGGAAAATAAATTATGTTAAAAAAATTAATCTATATTTTAGGCTTTATAATATTATTTCAAATTATTATTTTAGCCCAAAACGATATTGGAGGAAAAACTATGATAAAAATGACTTTTGCAGGAAATGAAATTTACGGAGAGATTTTAAATACTCAAAGCGGAAAAGAATTTTTATCTCAATTGCCAGCAAGTCTAAAATTTGAAGATTATAATTCTACCGAAAAAATAAGCTATTTGCCTAAAAAATTATCGGCTCAAGGAGAACCAGAAGGATTTACTCCAAAAAAAGGAGATATTTCTTATTATGTCCCTTGGGGAAATCTTGCTATTTTTTACAGAGACTTTAGATACTCTCGAAGTTTAATTAAAATCGGAGAATTAAAAGATATTGATAAACTTGCAAATATGCAAGAAGATTTTGAAGTTAGAATAGAAGTAGTTAAAAAATAAAATTAAAGAGTTGTTAATGAAAAAGATAAAATATTTAGTAATTGCGGTTTTGCTTATTATTTCATGCTCAAAAAATTTGCAAAATCAATTAAATAATTTTGGAGGAATAACAATGAAAGCAAAAGAAAAATATAAAGAATTATTGAAGAGAGATTTTGCAGTTTCAAAAGAAGACGAAGATTTGCAAAATATATTTAATAATTTTGTTTACGGAGAAGTTTATAATCATGGAAATTTAGAGCCTAAATTAAGAGAACTTATAACTTTAGTGTCTCTTACGGCAAGTCAGGGCAACAACATGATAGCGGAACATGTAGAAGCGGCTTTAAATGTAGGTGCAAGCGCAATAGAAATAAATGAGGCTTTGTATCAATGCGCGCCTTATGTTGGTTTTCCGAGAGTATTTACGGTTTTAGAAGAAGCGAATAAAGTTTTTAAAGATAAAAATATAAAACTGCCTTTGAAATCTCAAGCTACGGTAAATGAAGAGACGAAATTTGAAAAAGGTTTATCGGCTCAAACAAACATATTTGGAAATATAATTTTAGATATGCATAAAAACGCTCCAGAAAATTTAAAACATATTCAAAATTATTTGTCGGCAATGTGTTTTGGAGATTTTTATACGAGAGAAGGTTTGGATTTGAAGACGAGAGAGCTTTTGACTTTTATAATGTTAATATCTTTAGGCGGAGCAGAGCCTCAAGCGACAAGCCATGCAAAAGCCAATATTTCTATGGGCAACGATAAAGACATACTTATAGAAGCGGTTACTCAATGCATTCCGTATATAGGTTATCCGAGAACTTTAAACGCAATAACTATAATAAACGGAATTAATTAAATTAAAAAAATTAAATTTTACTATTGACTCTGGAGTTAACTCCAATGTTATAATAATGCAATAAATTAAAAACTAAATAAATTATATTAATGCCAAATGGCAAAGGAGAAATAAAATGCAAAAAAGAATTTTAGGAAAATATTTGGAAGTGTCTGCAATAGGACTCGGATGCATGGGAATGAGTCATGGATATGGAGAGCTGTCAGATAAAAAAGAGATGATTACGCTTATTCATAAAGCTATAGATTTGGGCGTGACATTTTTCGATACTGCGGAAATTTACGGACCGTTTATTAACGAAGAGCTTGTAGGCGAAGCTTTGAAACCTTATAAAAACAATGTGATTTAGCCACAAAATTTGGTTTGGAAACGGATAAAAAAGTCTTAACTCCCAACTCAAAACCAGAAGTTATAAGAAAATCAATAGACGGTTCGCTTAAAAGATTGCGATTAGAAACTATAGATTTGTATTATCTTCATAGAGTGGATACAAATACTCCGATTGAAGAAGTCGCTTCTACAATAAAAGATTTGATTAAAGAAGGAAAAGTTAAACATTGGGGACTTTCGGAAGCAGGAGCTGATACTATAAGAAAAGCCGATTCCGTTTGCAAATTAACCGCTATTCAAAGCGAATATTCTATGATGTGGCGAGAACCCGAAAAAGAAATATTGCCTTTATTAGAGGAATTGAATATTGGATTTGTTCCTTTCGCTCCTTTAGGTAGAGGTTTTTTAACGGGAAGCATAAAGAAAGACGCCGAATTTAAAAGCGGAGATTTTAGAAATATAGTTCCAAGATTCAAAAAAGAAAATCTTGAAGCTAATCAGGTATTGGTTGAACTTATAAGAGATATTGCCAATAAAAAGAATATAACTTTATCTCAAGTCGCTTTGGCTTGGGTATTGGCTCAAAAAAGTTTTATAGTCCCTATACCTGGAACTAGAAGTTTAGACAGATTAAAAGAAAATGTTTCTTCCGCCGATGTCGTATTAAGCGAAGAAGAATTAAAAGATATAAACGAAGCTCTTTCAAAAATAGTAATTCAAGGAGATAGATATCCTAAAGAATTAGCGGATAAAGTTGGAAGATAGAAAATTAATTTTATATAAATTTCTTATATTTAGTCCTTAAATTAAAGGTTGTCTTGCAATTCTGCAGGCAACCTTATTTATTTAATATATTAAAAAAATATAATATTTTTTAGTTATGCCTTTTGAGTATAAACGGATATAAAATAAAAGTATTTGCTTCAAATTATTTAATATTTTAAAATCTGAATAATTAAAACATTAAATAAAAAAGGAGAAACAATGATAAAAACAAAAATTATTGCTTTAACAATAGCGGTTTTAATTTTTGCAATAGCTGGTTTTGGAATTTATTTTTTCAATACAGAGAGAGACATAAAAACTTTAGAAAGTATGGAAATTATAAAAACAGAAAAAGAAATAAATATAACTCCAAGCTATACCCAATTTTCGGATAATCTTATTTTAATAAAAGGCGGAACTTTTACTATGGGAAGTCCGAATAACGAAAGACAGAGAAATAGAGACGAAACTCAACATACGGTAACTATAAATTCTTTTTATATCGACCCTTACGAAGTGACTCAAAAAGATTATAGAGAAATAATAGGAAATAATCCGAGCTATTTTTCAGGCGATAATCTACCTGTAGAAAATATAACTTGGTTTGACGCCGTTAATTATTGCAATAAATTAAGCGAAAAAAGAGGACTAACTCCCGTATATTCTATAGAAGGAAATACGGTAAGATGGAATAGAACGGCAAACGGATACAGACTCCTAACGGAAGCGGAATGGGAATATGCGGCGAGAGCTGGGACGACTACAATATTTAATCATGGAAATCAAATAACGAGCGCAAATGCCAATTTTTATGGCAGTTATCCTTATTTAATAGAAGAAAATTATGTAAATAGAAGAGATTCAACCGTTGTGACGAGTAGTTATAGAGGAAACACGATTAATGTTAATAGTTTGTCCGCGAATCAATTTGGAATTTATAATATGTATGGAAATGTTTCAGAATGGTGTTTTGATTATTACGGAAATTACGATACGATAAATACGGTTAATCCCGTTGGAGCAATTAGCGGTTCTCTCAGAGTAAATAGAGGCGGAAGCTATAACGACTTTGCAAAACATTTAAGAAGCGCCTATCGTTCAGCTGCAAATCCTTTGAGTAAAGATAGAAATTTAGGATTTCGTATAGCTAGAAATTCTCAAGCTATAAACGAAACAATAACGACAACTTATTCTTTAAATATAAGAATGCCTCAAAATCCGAAAATATTAATCGCATATTTTTCTTATAGCGGAAATACCGAAAATGCAGCTAGAATAATAAGGCAAAAAACGGGAGGCGATTTATTTGAAATAAACATGGAAAAACCTTATCGAGGAAATATTTACGAAGTCTCTCAAATAGATTTAAATAAAAATGTTCGTCCAAAATTAAAAGATAGAGTTCAAAATATGGCTCAATACGATATTATACTTTTAGGTTATCCAACTTGGTGGGCTACCATGCCTATGCCCGTTTTTACTTTTATTGAAGAATACGATTTAAAAGGAAAAATTATTATACCGTTTAGCAGTCATGGAGGAACTATGTTTGGAGATAGCGTTTCTGATTTATCGAAATTAGTTAAAGATTCTTATGTAGGTTTTGGATTTGAATTTAATTATTCGGGAGGCAGAGGACTTTCAGGAAGAATTTCAGAATGGCTTAAAGAAAACGGAATAAGAGAGATAAATTAAAAATTATAATGAAACGAAAGATAAAAATTTTAATAGATATAATAATGTTTTTTATATTTATTTACTTAATGAGTTATAGAGCGGGCAGAGGATTATTCTTGCATGGAGTTTTAGGATGCGTTCTTTTTACTCTCTTTATAATTCATCATTTATTAAATATTCGTTGGTATTTCGGGCTTAACAAAGGAAAATATAATTGGACAAGAAAATCATTTGCAATAATAGATTTTATTTTGCTTACCGATATGATTTTAATGGCTATAAGTTCGGTAATGATGTCGGGAAGCGTGTTTTCATTTTCGCCTTTCATATCAACGCAGTTTGCTAGAGATTTGCATGTGTCGTCAACAGCTTGGGGATTTATTTTTACGGCATTGCATTTGGGACTTCATACGAATTCGGCATTTAAAAAAATTATTAGAATTATAAAATAAACGAATAAAAAATATTTAATTTATATTTATAATTTTTTATTTTTTATATTTTTAGCTTTAGGCGTATTTTTCTTTATTAAAAGCGAACTTTGGAAATCTATGTTTATGATTCCTAAAAATATTTTTAATTATAATATTCTTATTTTCTATATAGAATATTCAATTATTACTCTATCAATATGTCAGGCTTTTTATTTATTTGCAAATTTTGCAAACGCGAAAAAATAAACTTAATTTTTAATTTCTAATTTATCGCAAAGTTTATCTAAAAATATTTTTCCCGCTTGAGAAAATATCTGTCCTTTTTTCCAAACTATATTTATTCTTGGTTTAAGTTTAGGCTTTAACGGAATAAAACAAATATCTTTATTATTTATATCGATAATCGTAAGAGAATATCCTATTCCTTCTTTTACCATAAAAATTGAACTATAAACGAGGTTTTTAGTAAGAACTATATTAAGTTTTTCAATATCGTCTTTAAACCATTGTAAAAATTTATTATTGTCGGATTTATTATGCATCAATGTTTTAGGAACTATAATAGGCAAATTGAGTAAATCTTTTTTCTCTATAAATTTCTTTTTAGCAATTTTAGAATCTCTTCTTGCCAATATTCCCCAAACTTCTTCTGTCGGTATTTCTATATAATCGTATAAAGACAAATCGGCTGGTTCTATCAAAACTCCAAAATCTATTAATCCGTTATCAAGTTTGTCGGTTATATCTCCATAATTTCCGCTATGAATATGATAAATTATATTAGGATAATCGTTTTGCATTTCTTTTATTATTTTAGCTATTAAATCTATCGCTTTAGTTTCCGCAGTTCCTATATAAATGTCTCCCGCTATTATTTTGTCATTTGATTTAAACTCCGTTCTTGTCTTGTCTATTAAATCCATTATCTCTTCGGCTCTTTTTTTAAGTAAAACGCCTTCGCTTGTAAGTTTTATTTTATAATTGCTTCTTATAAAAAGTTTTTTGCCAATATCTCTTTCAAGAGAACTTATTTGCCTTGAAAGATTAGGTTGAGTTAGATTAAGACGATTAGCGGCTTTGGTTATACTGCCTTCTCTTGCGGCTATTAAGAAATATTTTAAAGCTCTGAATTCCATTTGCATCCTTGTTTTTATAATCATAATATCATAGCTTGCAATACTTTTCAAGTATAAACAGATATAAAATAAAAGTATTTGCTTCAAATTATTTAATATTTTAAAATTCAAACCATTGATTAATTAAATTAAAAAAAATTAAATTTTACTATTGACTATAGAGTTAACTCTAATGTTATAATAATTAAAAATTAATAAATTATTTTTAAAATTTTTAAGGAGAGAAAATGAATATATTAGTAGCTTATTTTAGCGCAAGCGGAATTACAAAAGAAGTTGCCGAAAATATCGCTGAAGTTTCGGGAGCGAAGTTATTTGAAATAATCCCAAAAGTTCCTTACAGTAAAGCGGATTTAGATTGGACAGATAATAAAAGCCGTTCTACTATAGAATGCAAAGACAAAAACTCTCGTCCAGAGATTTCAAATAGAATAGACATTTCGCCATTTGACGCTATTATTATAGGTTTTCCAATTTGGTGGTATAACGCCCCGAATATAATTTTTAGCTTTTTAGAAGCTTACGATTTTAGCGGTAAAATTATAGTTCCTTTTTGCACAAGCGGAGGAAGCGAACTTGAGCCTGCGCCTCGTTATATGCAAAAATGTTGTCCTAAAGCCATATTTAAAACAGGAAAACGATTTAATTTTGGAGCAAATCGATTAAGCATAAAAAGATGGCTTGAAAGTTTAGGATTAAACAAATAATTTTTTAATGAAGGAGGAAAAATAAAAAATAAAATTAAAATTTAAATTAAAAAAATTAAAAAACAAAAAAATTAAAAAAAAGGAGAAAATAAATGACAAAAAGAATTATAATATTTTTAACAAGTTTAATATTTTTTACGGGAGCTTTTCTAAACGCTCAAAATAGCAAAACGCTTATAGTTTATTTTTCTTGGGGCGGAAATACTAGAGTAGCCGCCGAAAATACTAAAAGATTAACGGGAGCGGATATATTTGAGATAACGGTTAAAAATCCTTATCCAACAGATTATAGTCAATGCGTTAATCAAGCGAGAGAGGAACAGAGAACCGATTTTCTTCCCGAGCTAAACGGAAATGTAAATAATTTATCTCAATACGATACGATTATTGTCGCTTTTCCAAATTGGTGGGGAACTTATCCTCAAGCCGTGAAAAAATTTCTAATCGATAATAGAGATATTTCTTCTAAAAAAATCGCTCTTCTATGCACGCATGCAGGCTCAAGACTCGGAAGAAGCGTCAACGATTTAAAAGCTTTATACCCAAACGCGAATATACTTGAAAGTTTGGCTATAAGCGGAAGTTCGGTTAGAAACTCTGAAAACGATATAAGAAATTGGCTTAAAAAAATAGGGCTTCTGTAAATTTAATTTTTATTAGGGCTTGATAAAATGTAAAATTTTATCAGCCTTAATAAAAATATTTAGGTAAAGAAAAAATGAAAAAGATAATAAAAATTTTTGTAGATATAATTATGACTATATTATTATTTTTACTTACCGCATATCATTGGACGGGGGATACGATTCATGAATATTTGGGTTTTTCTCTATTCTTTTTCTTTATACTTCATCATATTCTTAATTTTAATTGGTATAAAAGTTTATTTAAAGGAAAATATAGCTTTAATAGAATATTGAATACTTTTATTAATACTATGCTTATAATTTGCATGCTCGGTTTAATGATAAGCGGAATAATGTTTTCCCGTAAAGTTTTATTCTTTCTTAATTTGGATGGAGGCGGAATGTTTAATCGCAGACTTCATATGCTTTCGGCTTCTTGGATTTTCGTTTTTATTTCAGCTCATATTGGAATGCATTGGGGAATGTTTATTGGTATGATGAAATTAAAAAAAATTAAAGCTATTATTTTAAGAATATTGATAAATATTTTAGGAATATCGATTGCAATTTATGGAATATTTTCTTTTGTAAAACGAAGATTATACGAGAAAATGTTTCTTCTTATAGATTACGCTTTTTTTGATTATGACGAGGCGATTATATTTTTCTTTTTAGATTATTTGGCAATTATGGGATTATTTATTTTTATAACTTATTATTTTTCTAATTATTCTAGTAAAGGATTTAGTTTAAATAAGTAGTTTGTTATTAATATAATAATTGAAATACTAAAAATAAATTATAAATTTGATTTGAAAGGAAAATAAAATTATGCAAAATAAAATATTAAATAATTATCGCATGCGGTTTATTTTAACTTTTATGTTATTTTTTATAAATTGTAATGCGTTTGGAGATAATATGCAAAATATTATAATAACGATTAAAAATAAAAAATACGAAGCGATTTTATACGATAATTCAACTACAAAAGAATTAATAAAAAAATTTCCTATTACTATAACTATGAGCGATTTAAACGGAAATGAAAAATATTATAATTTTTCTAAAAGTTTTTCGACTTCAAGCGAAAATGTGGCAAGCATAAATAAAGGCGATATAATGCTTTTTGGCGATAATTGTTTGGTAATATTTTATAAAAGTTTTTCGACTCGTTATAGATATACTAAATTAGGATATATAAAAAATACGGAAGATTTGGAAAACTCTTTTGGCAAAGGAGATATTAATATAACTTTTGAAATAGAATATTAAAAATACTTGACACTTAATTAAATACAATGATATAATAAATAAAAGCAATTTTAAAAATCAATAAATTAAAAAATTAAATTAAAAAAAAGGAGAAAAATATGCTTGGAAATTTCACTTATTGTAATCCGACAAAATTATATTTCGGAAAAGAATCCATTAAAGGACTTAATAAAGAATTGCCAAAATACGGTAAAAATGTTTTGCTTGTTTATGGCGGAGGCTCAATTAAAAAGAGCGGAATTTATAACGAGATTGTCAAAATTCTTAAAGAGAACGGAAAAGAAGTTTTTGAAGACGCGGGAGTTATGCCAAATCCTACGGTAGAAAAATTAAACGAAGGAGTGGACATAGCGAGAAAATCGAAAGCCGATTTCATTTTAGCGGTTGGCGGAGGTTCGGTTTGCGATTATGCTAAAGCCGTTTCGGTTTCGGTAAATTGCAAAGAAGACGCTTGGGAAAAGTATTATATTCGTTTTGAAGATGTCGATAAAGAAACTAAAATTATTCCAATAGGTTGCGTCTTAACAATGGTTGGAACGGGAAGCGAAATGAACGGAGGCTCGGTTATAACAAATCATTCTCAAAAATTAAAAATTGGGCATGTTTTCGGAGAAAATGTATTTCCTAAATTTTCAATATTAAATCCCGAATATACTTTTACTTTGCCAAAATATCAAATGGTTTCGGGAATTTACGATATAATGTCGCATATTTTAGAGCAATATTTTTCAGGAACTGACGATAACACTTCCGATTATATTATGGAAGGACTTTTAAAATCGCTAATTCATAGCTCCGAAATTGCAATTGAAAATCCAAAAGATTATGAAGCAAGAAGCAATATTATGTGGACGGCGACTTGGGCGTTAAATACATTAGTCGCAAAAGGAAAAACTCAAGATTGGGAAGTTCACATGCTCGGGCAAAGCGTTGGCGCTCATACTGACGCTACGCATGGAATGACGCTTGCTGCGGTTTCTATGCCTTATTATCGTTATATTCTTCCTTACGGGCTTGCAAAATTTAAAAGATATGCTATAAATGTATGGAATGTAAACGGAGAAAATAAATCTGATAAAGAAATTGCAGAAGAAGGTTTGGCTAAAATGGAAGCTTGGATGAAAAAAATCGGGCTTGTAATGAATATAACCGAACTTGGCGCAAAAGAAGAAATGCTTGACGGTATGGTTAAAAGTTCTTTAATTATGGAAGGCGGTTATAAAGTTCTTAATAAAGACGATATTAAAGCCATATTGAAAGCAAGTTTTTAAGAAGATATTATTAGTTTTTTCATGTTTAAATCCTAAATGATGTAAGGTTATCTTGTTATAAGCGAGGTAGCCTTATATTTTTTTAGGCTTGCAAAATAAAATTGTCTCTCCGCCCCAAGGCGAAAAAGTTCTTATATAATATTCGTAATCTTCGTTAATAACATTTTTTATAAATATTGGAATATTGTAAAAATCTTCCATAAAAAGTTTTCCGCCATGATAAATTGCAATCGCTAAAAATGGCTTGAATTTTTTTATTGTTTTTATAGAGCCTTCTAATATATTTTTTTCAGCACCTTCGACATCCATTTTTATATAATCTATTTTTTCAAAATTATTTTCTTCGACAAATTTATCTATCGTAATTGCATTTTTCTTTATAGTCGGAGTATTTTCTATCATTGAAATAAAATCAATTTCTTTTTCGGCGTTTGAAAGTAAAATATTTTTTGTAATTATATTATTTAATTTATATTTATCTTTAATTTTTTCTAATATTTTAAAAGCGTAATCGTCTGGCTCAAAAGCGTATATTCTTGCTTTATTAGAACATTTTTTTGAAAAGAAATAAGCCGTATCGCCTTTCCAAGCGCCAATGTCGAATATTGTAGCGTCTTCTTTTACTTCAAAAATATTTTTAACATCGTATTGTTTTAATGAAATTATATGGAATAATGCAAAAGCTCCTACTTCTTTTGGCAAGAAAATTCTTTTTGTAATAAGAAAAAATATCATTTTTCTAATCCAAAAAATTGTTGAAATAGTTCCATATTTTATACTAAAAAATAATTCTCTTTTAAAATTTTGATGAACATTCGGATAAAATGCTAACATATATCTGTATCTAACTATTTTTTCAAATAATTTTTTTGAATATTCTTCTTTAAGCATATCGTAAAATATATTAAAATTTTCTCCTTCAATTAAGGCTTTGATAAAATTATCTTCGCTTTCGATTTTTTCTATTTTATTTTTATCGAATTTTTTATTAATTAATTTTCTGCATTTGTTTAATAATTCTTGCGATATAGTTTTTTTATTATCGATTTGCATAAATTTCTCCCGAATAAGAATAAATGTTTAATGAGTTAACATAATTTTGTTTTAAAATTAAATTATTGAATTGAATTGAATTGAATTGAATTGAATTGAATTGAATTGAATTGAATTGAATTGAATTGAATTGAATTCATGTTGGCTCTCAAAACTTTTATAATCATAGAGAAATTATAAATTAAAATAAAAAAATGTCAAGTATCATAAATCTATTTTATAATAAAATTTTTATTTTTTAGCGATATATTATTAATTTTTACTTTTTTATTAATAATTTTATATATTTTACATAAAAATTATATAAAATTCTGCAATTAATTTAATAAAAAATTTGATTTTTGTAATTTTTTTGATTATACTATAAGCATAATGCATAATTTAGCTTTCTATGAAACCGCTTATCTTTTAAGCATCTTTAGAAAATGTAAAAACATTAATATTAAACAAATCTTATGTATTAAAAGGAGAGACTATGGGAAAAGTATATAAACCCGAAAGTATCCGCAATGTTGCCATTTTAGGGCATGTTGGAAGCGGCAAAACTACTCTAAACGAAGCCTTGCTTTTCAGAGCGAAATGCATAGATAAAAAAGGCGAAGTTGCAAGAGGAACAACCGTAAGCGATTATACGGACGAAGAGATAAAGCATAATATGTCTATTCGCACTTCTTTAAGCTTTATAGAATGGAAAGAGCATAAAATTAATTTGCTTGATATTCCAGGTTCGGGAGATTTTAGCGGAGAGATAAATCCCGCTTTGAGAGTCGCAGAATCTTGCATTGTCGTTATTGACGCGGAATTTGGAATTCAAATAGAAACGGAAAAGCATTGGCAGATGGCAAATAATTTTAAAAGACCTAGAATTATTTTTATCAATAAAATCGATAAGGATATGATTAATCATAAACAGTTGCTTGAAAAAATTGAGCATAATTTTAAAGAGCCTCCCGTTGTGCCAATTCAAATTCCTATGGGAAACGGAAAGGATTTTAAAGGCATAATAGATATTATTTATCATAAGGCTTTTTTCAGAGACGATAACGGAAATATTGTAGAAAAAGAAATTCCCGAAGAATATTACGAAGAATACAGAGCGACAAGAGATAAATTAAAAGAATTGGTATGCGAAGTTGACGACACTTTAACCGAAAGATTTTTATCGGGAGATAAATTCTCTGACGAAGAATATATAGAAGCGCTTACAAAATCGATATTGCAATATAAAGTCGTTCCTATATTATTTGGCACTTCATTAAAAGATATTGGGATGGGAGCGGTTTTAGATACGATAATAAGATATATGCCTTCGCCTTCTTATGTTCCTGCAACTAAAGGAAAAAATCCTATAACTAACGAAGAAGCGGAAAGAACTATATTAGGAAACGACCCTTTTGCGGCGTTTGTATTTAGAACGACTATCGACCAATATGCGGGAAGAATTTCGTTTTTTAAAGTTCGTTCGGGCAGTTTAAAAAGCGGCGATGAAATTTACAATTCAAGGACAGGAAAAAGAGAAAAAGTCGCTCATATATATATGGCAAGAGGAAAAAAACAAATAGAAACGGACGAAATAACGGCAGGAGATATTGGCGTTTTGGCGAAATTATCCGACTGCAAAACTGCGGATACTATAAGCTCGCCGAATTCTCCATTCCAATTTGAAAATTTAAAAATTCCTCAACCGATATTTTTTACAGCTATAAAGATATTGAAAAACGATGTTAAAGCTCGGGAAGTATTGGATACTATATCGCAAGAAGATTTAACTTTTAATGTGGAATCCGACAGCGAAACTAAAGAAACTATAATAAAGGCTATGGGAGATTTGCAAGTTAAATTGGCGTTAGAAAGAGTAATTGCCTTAACTAAAGCGGAAATCGAACAGAGCGTTCCGAGAGTTGCATATAGAGAAACTATAAGAAAGAAAGCGCAGGCTCAATACAGGCATAAAAAACAATCGGGCGGAAGCGGACAATTTGGCGAAGTGCATTTAGAAGTTGAACCTTTGCCAAGAGATGGCGGATACGAATTTGTAAACGATATATTTGGAGGCGCTATACCAAAACAATATATTCCTGGAGTTGAAAAGGGAATTCAAGACGCTTTACAACAGGGACCTTTGGGAAAATATCCTATGGTTGATATTAAAGTGAGAGTTTACGATGGAAAATATCATGATGTCGATTCTAATGAATTATCGTTTAGAATAGCGGGTTCTATGGCGGCAAAAGAGGCATTTAAAAACGCTTCTCCCGTTTTATTAGAGCCAATTATGAAAGTTATCGTATATGTTCCTGAAGAGTTTACGGGTTCTATAATGAACGAACTTACGGGGAAAAGGGGGAAAATACTTGGAATGGATGCGGCTTCTAATACCGTGCAGATGATTAAGGCGGAAGTGCCTTTATCGGAAATGCTTACTTATTCTATAGAAATGAAAGCGTCAACTTCGGGAAGAGGAACTTTTGAAATGGAACATTCGCATTATCAAGAGTTAACGGGACCTTTAGCTGATAAAGTTATAGAAGAGAGAAAAGCTTTATTGGAGGCTTCGGCTTGAATTTAGATTTGAAATTCGATATAAAAAATTTGATATTTTTTGTATTGTATAATATAATAATTAAATACTTAAATAGGAGATTATATGCTCAAAATAATTGACAAAATAATAAAAGAACATGTATTTGAAGATTTGGAATCAAAAGACAAAGATTCGCTATTTAAAACTTTAAGCGAAAAAATAGCGGCGGTTTCAACTCCATCGGCGGATGCAATTTTTGACGCTTTAAAAAAGAGAGAAACCGAATACACGACAAATATTGGAAACGGAGTAGCCGTTCCGCATGGTAGAATTCAAGGATACGGAAAAACCGATATATTCGTAGGTTTTCTTAAAGAAGAGATTAATTACGATTCGGATTCTGACGAAAAAACGCCCGTAAAATTAGTGTTCGCTATACTTTCTGACCTTGAAAATCCGCAAGATTATCTTTTGAATCTATCTCAAATATTCTTCTTGGTAAATCAAAAAGAAATACTTGATAAAGTTATGGAAACAAAAAGTTTTGAAGAACTTCAAAGCGTTTTGGAAGCTTTCAAAAAATTAGACGAAAAATTTGAAGCGGAAAAACAAATTAAATTCTTAATAGAATTGGAAAGAGCGGATATACAAATTAAAGCCTATGAGCTTTACAGTTCTACTCATGCTCAACAAAAATCGGATTTGGTTTTGGAAGAGTATAAAAAATATAAAGATACTATTTTAAGCAAAATAGATGTAGCCGTTTTGGAAAATTATAAAAGAATTAAAGAAGGCAAGGGCGAGGCTTTGGCAAAAATCGACAATTATAAATGTAGCGCCTGCAATGTAGCCATACCTAAAATGACGGTTAATGAAGTTAGAAGACAGAATCAAATAATAATGTGTTTCCATTGCGGAAGAATATTATTTACTACAGATTAATTTTTATTTAATAATTACAATGAATAAAAAAAATAATTTTGTAAGAATGGCTAAAAAGAATTATGTTATATTTTTCTTTTTAGCTTTCTTTATTGTTTATATAGACTCTTGTTCTTTAAGTCCAAATTCTGGAATAGAAGATTTTTATAATTATCCTAATCCTTTTAATTCAAAAGAAACAAACACGACTTATAAAGTTTCTATAAAAAGCGGAGAGATAATAAATGCAAAATTAGAAATTTATTCTACTTCTGGAGATTTGCTTGACAATAAAGATTTAACTGTCAATAAAAAAATAGCAACTTGCCAATGGTCTGGATTAGATAAAAATGGAAAATATTTACCCGCTGGAGTCTATACGGCAAAGATAACGATAAAAGATAATCAGGATTCTACTTTTATTGAAGAGTTTAAGACTTTTATAAAATAGATTTTTTAATCGTATTATTCTTTATTTTTACAAAAACATTTTTTACATAATAATCTATTTTAAGCATTCTAATAAATTTTAAAAGAATCCTTCACTTTTCGCTTCTTTGCTCATTAAATCGTTTAATGTTTCACGAATATTAGCATCGTTAAACAAAACATTATAAACCGCTTCGGTAATCGGCATATATATATTATTTTTTTTAGAATAATCATAAGCCGCTCTTGTGGCGTAAACTCCTTCGGCAACCTGTCCATGACTTTCCGATATAACTTCTTCGTATTTTTTTCCTCTTGCAAGCTCTCGCCCTAATCTATTATTTCTACTTAATCCGCTTGAACATGTGACTATCAAATCGCCAATGCCCGAAAGTCCATACATTGTGTCGATTCTTGCTCCTTTACTTAAAGCGAATCTTACTATTTCATGCAATCCTCTTGTTATTAAAGCCGCTTTTGTATTATCGCCAAGTTTAAGTCCATCGACTATTCCTCCTGCGATTGCTATAATATTTTTTAAAGCTCCGCCTATTTCCACTCCTTTTTGGTCGGTAGAATTATATATTCTTAATTTTGGCGGAACGGTTAAAATATCTCGCGCATATTCTGAAATTCCTTTTTCGCCTCCGACTACTATTGCAGTAGGAATTCCTTTTGCAGTTTCTTCTGCATGAGAAGGTCCCGATAAAGTTAATATATTCAAATCGCCCGAGATAACGCTTCTTGCAACTTCGCTCATAGTTTTTCCCGTTTTTCTATCAAGTCCTTTTGTAGCCGAAATTAAAATTTGTTCGTTTTTTATAAAAGGTTCTATATTTTTACAAGCTTCATAAAATGCAAAAGAAGGCGTTACTATAATTATAATTTCAGAATCGTTTACGACTTCTTTAATATCCATAGTGAAAAAAATATTTTTATTTAATTCAATATTTTTCAAATAATTATCGTTTCTATGATTTTCGTTTAATAATTTATAACTTTTTTCGCTGTGAACCCAGACTTTTATATTATGCTTTTCAGAAAAAATATTTGCAAGCGCAAGTCCCCAACCGCCAGCTCCAATAACGCTTATATTTGACATAATCGTCCCTTAATACAATATTAAAATTTCAAATATTAAAAAGTATAACATATATATTTTTAATGTAAAGTCAAACTATAGAATTATATTTATTTTATAAAATAAAATATGATAAAATAAAAATAAAACTTCTTTATATATTGAAAATAATTCCGAATAATGTTAACATAATGTATAGTAATAATAAAATAATTTTTAAGAATCACTTATGAGCGGCGTTTATATTATAGTTTTTATATCTGTATTTTTTATACTTCTTCTAATAGCGGCAAAGATATTGGCTAAATCTTTTAAGTATATCGCTTCGGATACTGAAAAAGCTAAAAGATTCATAAGCGAAGGAAAAAACGATTTAGCTATAGAAAAACTTAGAAATATTCTTTCCAAAAATAAAGTCGAAAAAGGAGAGAGAGCAAAAATTCATTCAATGATAGGAGAATGTTATTATAAAACCGAAGAATATCCTTTTGCAATAGTGGAATATAGACATGCTTTAGACGAAGGATATTATTCTCCCGAATTAGTTTTATCTCTTGGAAAATGTTTAAGTAAAATCGGAAAAAACGAAGAAGCTTTATCTCAATTTCTTACTTTATTAAAGTTAGATAATAATTATAAAACTATAGTCTCAATGGAAATTGGAATTATATATTATGAAAATCATCAATATGAAACGGCATTTAAATATTTTGATAATGTTTTGGAAATTGATAAAACAAATAAAGAGGCTTTGAAATATAAGGCTTATTGTTTTGTAAATATGGAAAATTATATTGAAGCTATTTCTATAATGGAAAATATTATAAGGAAAAATCAAGGAGACACTTTATTAAATTATAATTTGGGACGCGCTTATAAAGGCAGAGGAAATTATAAAAGCGCAATAAAATATTATAGAGTTTCTTCTCATGATAAACTTTACGCGGTAAAATCTTTGTATGAAATCGCTTTATGCTATATAGAATTAAATAATATAGAGCTTGCTATAACGGCTTTAGATTTGGCGATAGAATACAATAGCCCAGATAGAGATTTGAGATTAGCGATTTTATACACTTTGGTAGAATGCTACGATAAAATGAAAAATGTAAATAAAGCTATAGAAGTATTGGAAAATATTATTATTATAGATTCTAATTATAAAGATGTAAGCAAAAAATTATTGGAATATAAAGAATCTCGATATAGCGAAGGAATTAAAAGTTTCTTTAGGCTTGAAAACGAAGCTTTTTCAGATTTCGCTTTAAAAATAGTTTCTTGTATGAATTTAATTCCTTATTCTTTAAAGACTACTAATAAAAAATATTTGATTGTATTCGCTAAAGAAGGAAAAGGTTTGCATGCCGCTAAAAAAGTAATATTTTTCAGAAAATCTTACGCTCCAATATTTAACGAAGAGCTTATTCAATTATACGATTATGCCGTAAGTTATAATATAGTCAATTCAACGCTCGTGACAAGCGCTATGGCAAGTCCAGATGCTATAAGATACGCTTCAATTTCAAGAATAGAGATAGTCGGAATAAAACGATTAGAAGGTTTGGTTGAAAAAGCTAATTTTACAAATTTGCCTGTTGGCGTTACAAGAGGCGAAGAAAAACTCGATTGGATATTATAATTATTATCTTTCAATTTCTAATTTTTTAATATATTTACATAAAACTATTGCTATTTTTTAATAAATACATTATAATTCAATCATTATGAATAGAAAATTGAATTATTACAAGCCAAGCCAAGCCAAGCCAAGCCAAGCCAAGCCAAGCCAAGCCAAGCCAATACTTTAAACTTTTTCAAATTTTATGTTTACTTATTTATAAGAAATATTATATTTCATTTTATAAAAAATTATCTATTAATAAAAATAAATCTTTTTGGCTTTATGAATATATTTTTAATATTTCAAATGCGGATATTAATTTATATTTAAATAATTCAATAAAAGGAGTATAAAAATGGTGAGATTTTTAAGGAAAATATTTGTAGTATTACCGTTTATATTAAGATTAATATTTATGTTTAAGCCAGATTATATAAATTTTATACAAACTATTTATAATAAAAATAATAATCTATTTTTAATTATAATTTTAATAATATCAATTTTATATATTATAAATTTAATCGCTTTTATAATTTCTGGAAAAAATAGAGTAAATATAAAATATGTCAAAGGAAATGATACTTTTAAATTAAAAGGCAAAAAAGACAATTTTATTATAACTAAAAACGGTAAACATCAATTTTTAGTTAAAGACGGAATGATTATTGCGTATAAACCAACTAAATTATTTAGTAGATTTAAATATTATAAAAAAAGATAAGGAGATAATTATGGGTTTATTTGACTTTTTAAAAAAAAATTCGGATGATGATGAAATAATCAGTGTAGACCTTAATTCCTACGAAGAAGAGCCTTCTAATTGGTTTGAAAATATCTTGGACAATGCCTCAAATGCAGTTAAAAATTTTACAGGGGAAAATGAAAGAAGAGAAATAGTAGAGGAGACTAAACAGGAATATATTAAATCGAGAGAAGAAATCGAAGATATTGTCTATAAATTAAATAATACAATAGACGAATTTAATGGAAAAATATTAGAATTAAATTTAATTAGAGGAAATAGAGTAAAATTAAATGTGGAAAAATTAGGTTCTTTTTTATCAACCTTTGGGAATATAAAAGATATGTCGGAATATTCTGAAGAAAAGAAGAAAATATTTATTAAAATACCATCAAGATTATTTGAAGAAGTTGAAGATTATATAGAGGATATAGATTGGAGTAATGACGAAGTATTTTGCAGAACATTTTTTCAAGGCGGTATATTTGCAGCAATATTTACAAGAAGGCAAAATATAAAAATGCTTGAAAGACTTGAAGAATTTAAAAATAGTGTGATAGATAAAAAAGATAAATTAAATAATAAAATCAAAATGATTAAAAAAGTGGATATGAGAATATGCGATTTATACATAGAGATAATAGAAAAAATAAGCGATTATATAAAATTAAAAATTATTCCTCAAATAGAAGTAATACAGAGTTTTTTAGAATGCGAAAGCGTAAAAAATGTTTATATTGCGGATACGAAAGCTAAAACTATAGAAAATGTAGAATATGAAACAGATATTAAACTTTATGATAATACAATATACCAAAAGCATTTTAATTTTATAAGAAACGCTTTCTGGTTTTATATATTATCGGCAAATATATATTCTTCGCCCGTATTAACAAAATTACTAAAAAATAAGAGATTAACAAAGGACGATATAAAAGAGCTTGAAGGACAAAAATTATTATGTCAAAAACAAATGAAATTTTTAGAAAACAATAAAATATAAAATATTTAAGGAGAATTTATTATGAGCGATTTAAAAGAAGTTATAAATTTGCGAGATAAGTTTTTTGAAGAACAAGAAAAACTATATTTGGCTATGGTTAATCAAATCAATAGTCAAATGAAAGAGCTATTAAAAAATGATTTAGGAAATCAACTTGCTAATAATTGTGCCAGAGATTTTGCGGGCGAGATTGTTAGAAATTATTTACCCGTAAATACGGGCGAAATGTATATAACCACCGACCAAATGTTTGATAGAATAATAAATTTTAGATACGATAACGATATAGACCCGCTTTCTTCAAACGAGGAAATAAGGAAAATGCTTTATAATAATGAAAATTCCGAAATTTTTAATCAAATAGCTGAAGAATCTCAAAAAGCCCAAAAACAACTTTTTACCGAAGATAGAAGCCAAGATAAATTAGATAGAGAAGGAAAATTAAAATATAGAGAAAGTAAAAAAGATGAAAATGGAATATTAACTGACGAATTAACGGGACAAAAAGGCGAATTTTTAGAATACGAAAAGAACGGGCAAAAATATCAAAAAAGCGATATGCATGCCGACCATATTCAATCGAGAGAAGCCGCCCGATATAATTCGGAGTATATTACAGAGAAAGGAGTGGAAAAATTGAAAGAATTTATTAATAGCGATGATAATTTTCAAATAATTCACGCTTCGGCAAATACTTCAAAAGGTGATGTTAGAGCTTATTTAGGTAAAGATGGGAAGGTATATTGTGATAAAGACAAAGGAGTAGATATAACATATAAAGCCACGCCTGAACAAATGGCAGAAGTCACATGTCAAATGTGGGAAAAAATAGACGAAGGTAGAAAGGGACAATCAGAAAAAAAGATTAAAACACTTAAAAAGGCAGGATATTTAGATAAAAATTGCAAAGTAAAAAAAGAGGCAAAAGAAAAATTAGAAAAACAATATGAAA